>NZ_JAYKTS010000044.1 GCF_037024155.1 Bacillus sp. 2205SS5-2 | reverse complement strand
GGTAGATATCCAAAAATCAAAACCAGCTTAAATCAAGTAATGGTGCCATAGCCAATCTTTAAAAATGGTCATTCCATTTTAGGGAGGGTGCTTTTTTGTGTCAAAATCAGCATCAAAACCCATTTTCGTATAAAAAGAGCCTATATAAATGAAAAATAATTTTAATAAAAGTGAAATAATTGAAACTATTGATAGGACTATTTCGTCAAATACTATGGAGGTTCAATTAGGGGGGGTATAATGATAAAAGTACGATGGAGTATTTGGTTATTTTGCTTGATTCCATTATTAATCAGTTGTCAAAGTAGAAATGGTGTCGAGGAAATCACTTCAAATTCAAATGAGTCTTCTCAAACACCTCCAGAAGTTTTGCCACTTGATGAAGAGCCTAGAGAAGTGAAGACGTTAGAGCTGGATACGAATGACTTGGTAAAGGTAATCGGATGGGTGAATGAAGAAGAAATTCTGTATGTGAGCAATGTGAAGGGTACTCACCAAATAATTCGCTATCATCTTTACACGGAAGAAGAGTCATTAATCTATAAAACTGAACATCCTTTTGTGGAAGCACTTATAAGTAAATCGAAACAGCAGTTGATGGTACATACTGCTCCAATTACATATTCTGCACATCTTGTTATTATTGACATGAAAGGGAATGTATTACAAGAAAAAGACATTCCTTCTTATGAATTGATGTCAAAGTGGAATGATTTTGAAGAAGGTTTATTATTTATTACGAAGTTTGATGAACATTGGAACCATCAAACCTTTCTCTGGAATCTTTCTAATAATGATCTGATAGTTCTTGAAGAGGCAGAGCCATTTTTAACATGGAGAAATGAGGACACTTGGCTTTATCAAAGGTGGAGTACTTCTGACATTCAATTAACGGCTCCACTTTATGAAAGCGGCTTTCATAAAGATGAAAAGCTGTTGAATGAAGAGGTATATCAGTTTGACGTATTTGAAGACTTTCTAATGGAAATTATCGTTACAGAAGATGACCTAGATAAAGCCCGTTATGACTTTTTCGGGCGATCAAGTGAAAAACTGAGTGCTTCTTTTACAGTTCCACATCTCGATAAGTATTCTAATTGGCTTGTTCCTTTTTATTCACAAGGAGAAGAATCTTTCTTCACGTTTGTTCCCTATCAAAGTGGATTAATGGATGCATATCAGGATCAATATCAATTAGTTCAATGGGATGCTAGCAAAGGAAAAGAAAACGTGTTATTTGACAAAGTAGAAAACGAACCGCTACTCTGTAATAGTATTGGCTCTCTTTGTTTATATGGCTATCAGGGGGAAAAGTTGATTGACGTAGAAAAATCAGAGATCATTCAGCTCGTAGAAGAAAAAGGAGAGGTGACCGAGTAATGGCAATAGTAGACGTAACGATAATACCAATAGGAACGGAAACACCAAGTGTTAGCAGCTATGTAGCAAAAATTCAACAGATCCTAGAAGGCTTTGAAAAGGAAGGGCTTATTTCATTTCAATTAACTCCCATGAGTACATTAATTGAAGGGAACCTACCTGTATTATTTGAGGTCATACAGAGAATCCATGATGCTCCTTTTCAACAAGGAATTCAACGCGTGGCAACCAATATAAGAATTGATGATCGAAGAGATCAATCGCGTAATATGGCGGACAAACTCGAATCGGTTCAAAAGAAATTAACATAAAAAAGAGCCTTGAAGGCTCTTTTTTAATTTGAGGTAAAACGCAACACAGATTGTTTTAACTCCTATAGCAATCCACTGAGATTAATGTGCGACTGCAGGGAAAGCTTGGAAATATAATGTAGCAATGGTAAACCATCCAAATACACCTAAAGTACCAATTCCGAAAACAATACCTAAAAGATTTTTGTTTTTTAGTGCAGAAATACTAGAGAATAATGCTAGTACAGTTACTAAGGCTGTTATAATAGCGAAACCCATTTCACATGCTCCTTCCTATTGTGCAATCATTAAGTATAATGATCGTATGTAGCTAATATATACTCAATCAATATTTTATATTTTTTTTAAGGATTTGTCGAGGTCTAATCCAGATTAGAGCGGAGATATCATGGAATAAATAGAAAGAATAACTTACACATGGTATGATTGTTGTAGTGATTGGAGGATGAAAAAATGAATTGGGAAAGAATACCACTTGGCCCGTTGCAAACAAATTGTTATTTCTTGAAGAACCAAAACAGAGAGTGTCTTATTTTTGATCCAGGTGCAGAAGGAGAAAAGCTGATCAGTCTGATCAACGCTCGAAAATATACTCCCTTGGCAATATTATTAACCCACGCTCATTTTGATCATATCGGTGCTGTTGATGCCCTACGTGACCATTATTCGATTCCGGTATATCTACATAAAAAAGAAGAAAAATGGTTAGGGGATTCATCTTTGAATGGATCACAATTTTTTATGATGGGAAATGAGGTCAAGATCAATCCAGCAAATGTTTTCATTTCAGAGGAACATTCTCTCGAGATAGGTACTTTCCAGCTTAATATAATGCGAACGCCAGGACATTCCCCAGGAAGTATTTCTTTCTACAGCAAGGCTGAAGAAGCGGTGATTTCGGGCGATGCACTCTTTCAGGGGGGAATCGGAAGAACGGATCTACCAGGTGGAAATCATGATGTATTACTTAAGTCCATACATAGTCAGTTACTACAACTTCCTGAAGATACGCTCGTTTTATCTGGGCATGGTCCTGAAACAACGATTAGGGACGAAATGGACAGTAATCCCTTTTTGAATGGTTTTTAAAACTACAAATAAAAAAAACCTTCTCATAAGGAGAATGGTTTTTTTTATTTGCAGTTTTAATGTCCACCCACACCAGGAGTCATCATAAAAGTCGTCCAGTAAGTGAAGCCAGCAAAGAAAACTGTTAAATATGCGCCAAACACATAAATATACATACGTTCAGACAATTTTAAATAACTTAAAAGGATAAAAAATCCAGTTTGACCTAGGAAAATCAGTGAAGTCTGAGGCATATGCCCTAGATAGAACATCACAGCGAAGATTCCAGTCCAGAAACCAAGAACTCTGTACATACGTTCCATATGTATCCCTCCTTTACGCCACAATCCATCTTCATTATTATAAGGAAAGATTGGCGAAATGTAAATATCATTACAGCTAGTTTGTTACATTTACTCGGTATCGGCACGTATCGCAGTGTGAAGTCATATTTTCAAATTGCTTAAATTCGGTGACATCAAAAAGTGCTTGGAAGGCACCGTTTAAATAGGCATTATGCATAGTGCACACCTGCTCTGAGTTATGCAGGGCTTTTTCTTTAAAAGGGCAATTAAAAATATCAAAATTTAACGAATAACCATTATTCTCTTTTTTTATTCTAGGAAAGTAACCAACAGAGGAAGAGATATCCCGGAACAACTCAATCTTATCTTGAAAGTCTAATTCTTGAATGTTTTTCTTTTGATGTTTTAATTTATCTTCAATCATTTCAAAGCCTTGCTTTTTTCCTTCTTCCTGAAGAAGCTGAATTCCATGATCACCTAATGATGATAAGGCTTTTAGGGCGATATCAGATAAAAGTTGATAGTCCCGCTTTGGAAAAGAGAGTTGAACAACCTGTTTAGACAACATATATACTTTCCCAGGACGCCCACCTTTACCCGTTTTGTGAAGATCGGAGACTATTATCTCTACATCCTCAAGTTTAGATAAATGAAGGCGGGCGACATTTGGATGGATATGAAATTCGTCTGCTACTTCTTGAACTGTTACTTCGGTTTGTTTTTGAAGTACGTATTGATAAATCGAGTAACGTGTTGGATCTGATAATGTATTTGTAATTCGTAACGTTTGGTCCACCATAAACACCTCATTACTTCGATGATTACCCCTATTATAACGTTATCTATAGAAGAAGATATGCCATAATATCAGTTTTGAGCAAATTTCTTATTTTGTTCACAAATTTTTGATGAAAAAACTACACAAACATTATACAAATGATATACAATATATATATAAGATAGAGAGAAGTCACTAATGAGAAAAGGAGCTGAATTTAATGGCGGAACTAATGTTTTACACTTATCCAAGTTGTACGTCTTGTCGAAAAGCGAAAAAGTGGTTAACTACAAACGCAGTTGATTTCAAAGAACGCCACCTTTTTCGAGAAACTCCGAATCAGGATGAATTATTAAAGCTACTTTCTTTAACGACGGAGGGCTTGGATGAAATACTGGCGACTCGAAGTGAATCTTATAAAAATTTACAAGAAGATTTAAACGAGTTACCTCTTTCAAAAGTTGTTCAAATCCTCATTGATGAACCGAAATTATTACGCAGACCGATCTTAACAGATGGAAAAAAATTGATTGTCGGCTATAATCCAGAGAGTTTGAAATGGTTGACTCATAGACGAAATGTGCTCATGATGAGTAGTTGAATGGGAAGAGAAATCTTCTTTTTTTTGTGCCAGTAGACCCATATTTCTATGGTTGAAGTACAGCCTTCTTTGCTAGTGCGCTTCTCTCAGGAGTGATTTCATTTAAAGGATATTATGAATGAAATGCTTCATACAGGTATGGATTTCGCATAAAATAATTGTAAAAATGTTCGGAACCCCATTGTTTACTGAATATATACAGCAGTAAATAATAACTCTTTTCGTGAAACCACCTTTCTTAAAGAATACAAACAAAATTTTAGATTCAGGATTGTTGATTAAAGCAATATAAATGATCAAGCTAGATTTGAATTAATGATAGAAGAGTTCAAACTCCATTTATTCTGTTGAAGAATTTGAAAATCAGACCACAGTTGTAGGGGAAATGAGTGTAGTATTAGAAACTACTTACGAATACAGTGTATCTTTTTACATGTATCATTCATGAATCGTGCTGGAGATAAGAACATAAAAAATACAAAAGTTGCTTATTAATGGCTGTTTTCGCAAAAATTGTGGCTTTTCGAATGAGCCCTCCTATCGTGATGAAGAATGACTTCGGGCGTCTTTTCGCAGCGTTTTCAACCCAAAATGAGGAAAAAGAAAAGAATGTTTCCATACTTTGTTGTATGATACGGCAACAAAGTTATCATGAACGAAACTAGCTCCTTACTCGTAACAACGTAGGTTAATCTGGTTAGACTGTTAATGGTAAATAAACCAAATTAGAGCTACATTACGAAAGGAGCTAGTTATTATGAAGGATGACACAAAATACGTAGGTTTAGACGTCTCAAAGGAAAAAATTGCAGTGGCTTATGCAGAAGAAGGTCGAAGTGAACCGGTTTACTATGGAATGATTCCAAATACTCCAGAAGCACTTAGGAGAGTAATGAAAAAAATAGGGAAACAAGAGAATCTTCGCATATGTTACGAAGCAGGTCCGACTGGTTATGGAATTTACCGATTCTTTTTGAGTATGGGAATTGAATGTGAGGTTATTGCGCCTTCGTTGATTCCTCAAAAACCAGGAGAACGAGTAAAGACAGATCGGCGAGACGCATTAAAGTTAGCCAGACTCTATCGTTCGGGAGAGCTTTCACCGATTTATATACCTTCAGAAGATGATGAAGCACTGCGGGATTTAGTTCGAGCGCGGGAAGATATAAAAGAAGATGAATTACGTGCTAAACATAGACTGGTGAAGTACCTTTTAAGAAACGACATCAAGCCATCTATAGGTGTTAAGAAATGGACAAAAAAATACTGGGATTGGCTCGATAAACTAAAATTTGAGCGAAATTCTTCTCAAACTGTCTTTACGGAATACCTCCAACATTTGAAGGAAATTCAACAACGATTAAAGCGATATGAGCAAGAAATTGAAAGAGAATCTAGAGAAGGAGTCCACGCACCGATGATTCAAGCTCTTCAGGTGTTAAAGGGAGTAGCCGTTATAACAGCTACTAGTTTGGTGGCAGAAATTGGTTCTTTCAAACGATTCCAAACCCCCAAACAATTTATGGCTTATACCGGCCTGGTTCCAAGCGAGAGTTCAAGTGGAGAAGTAAGAAAACAAGGGAAAATCACCAAGACTCGAAACCGACATGTTAGAAGGCTCCTAATAGAATCTGCATGGAGTTATCGATACCAACCATGCGTTAAAGGGAAATTACTGAAGCGGCAAGAGGGTCAACCCGCTAGTATAACAGGAATATCCTGGAAGGCACAACAACGCCTTCATAAAAGGTACTTCCGACTTTTAGGACGTGGTAAACCAGCAGGAAAAGCTATAACTACCTTAGCTAGAGAGCTTTCAGGATTTATTTGGGCAATATCTCAAAGAATTGAAGAACCTGTAACCAAACATTCTTAATATGAAAATTCTTAAAACATGGAGAAAAAAAGGAGTAAGGGTAGGGCTCGAAGGCAAAGGTAAAAACCGTTAGAAGGACTCACGACGCATACTTGAGCTAGCCTTAAGAGGTGATCGCTCGTACAAAGTTCGTGAAAGCTTCTTAGACGGAGAGATAAAATGTGTAGACCCACGGATATCAGTATGCTCATCGGAGTAGAGATTTTTGCCTTCGTGCCGTGCCCTTAATCATCAAAAAAAGGAGAGATAAACATACCTTTTAGCATTATGAAGTATCTCAATCCTTGTAGTGGTTATCAAGGAAAGCACTTGACAACCACTACAAGGATTGAGGGATGGTCTGTAAGCTAAAAAGGAAATACCCTAACCTAAAAAGGTTCATTTCTCATTAAAAAATTTTAAGTGGATAATACAATAGGTTTCTTAGAGTCGGCCAGAAACAGAAACACAAAAATATTTGGTAAGGAGAATTTGACAGTTTCGTTCAAATCAGTATGCGAAAAGAGCCAGTCAAATTAAACGAAAAAGCTAAATTGTATATGTAAAGAGCCTTATTAATAAATATGAACAAAATGATCTAAGTAGAAATCTTTTGAGTATATGATTAGATTTAAGTCTGAAACAAAAGGGTGAATTAAATAATAAATAATTGAGTTGAAAAGAAGGAGTATTGACAACTTTGTTGAATATTTCCTAATAGCAAGACAGAAAGGTGGGAATTTTATGAAATGTTGATTGAAAACGTTGTAAATGTCGTACTTGAATCTGCTATTGACCTAGATGCCACAGATATCCACGTTCTTCCTAGGAAACATGATTACTCCGTTCAATACCGTGTATTAGGTTACTTGCATAAGGGGAAAACGTTTTCCTTTGAAGAAGGCGAACGGCTCATTTCTCATTTTAAATTCAAAGCATCAATGGATATCGGTGAAAAACGAAAGCCTCAAACAGGTGCCCTTCACTTCTTCTTTCAACAAAGACCCCTCGCCATTCGGCTCTCTACTCTTCCGACAGCTCATAATAAGGAAAGCCTCGTCATTCGAATCCTTCCTCAAACGGCCGCACTCCCAATTCAACAAATGTCTCTGTTTCCATCCTCTGCGCGAAAACTACATTCCCTTCTAATGCACTCCCATGGTTTGATCATTTTCACAGGGCCAACTGGCAGTGGAAAAACCACGACCCTTTACTCCTTGATTGAACATTGTTCAAATCAGCTAAACCGCCATGTCATTACGTTAGAAGATCCAGTTGAGAAACAAAACGAAGAGCTGCTTCAAGTTCAGGTGAACGAAAAAGCAGGAATTACGTATGCAAATGGGTTGCGAGCGATTCTTCGGCACGACCCGGATATAATAATGGTAGGGGAAATTCGCGATCAGGAGACAGCTGAAATTGCAATACGTGCAGCGTTAACGGGACATTTGGTGTTAACGACGCTCCATACGAGGGATGCAAAAGGGGCTATTTACCGGTTGTTAGAATTCGGAATTAAATGGGAAGAAATTCAGCAAACCCTTATTGCTGTCACCGCACAGCGGCTTGTCCGGTTGCAATGTCCTCTTTGCGGTGATCTCGATGAAGCATATTGTATTAGTCCGTCACACCATAAACGAGTGAGTGTGTATGAAATCTTATCTGGGCAGGCTTTACAGATGATAATGAATGAAGCAAGGGGTTTGGAAGGAAGCTTAGCATATCCCTTAATTGAAGATTTGTTACGAAAGGGGGTTGCCCTTGGATACATTTCTGAAGTGGAATTTAACCGCTGGGCTGTTCAAAAAGAAAAAATTTCTACGCCGTAAAGAGGATTTCTTAATTAGACTAGGTGAAATGTTGAAACAGGGGTTTTCTCTTTCAGAAGGGATTGAATTTTTATTTTTATATTTAGAGAAGAGAACGAATGAAGAAGCACATCAAATTTTACAAGAACTCGAAAGTGGTGCTTCTCTTGATGAAGTTCTCAAAAATCTAGGTTTCTCCAATGCTATTTGCGCACAAATATTTTTTGCGCAATCTCACGGGAATGTACCTCAAGCCCTGATGGATGCAGGTTTATTTTTACAACAACGAAAAATAGAGCAACAAAAACTATTTAAAGCACTTCAGTATCCTCTTATTTTGTTTCTATTTTTTAATGTTTTATTGTGGTTGCTTCAACAAGTGTTGATGCCGCAATTTGAGACCTTGTATGCCACGATGGGATATTCACCTTCAGGGATTTCTGCGCTTTTCTTATCCACTATGAAGACACTTCCCTATATTTTGTTGATTTCCGTTATTTTTCTGGGTGGGGGAGGAGGATTTGTTTATAAGTTTCGAAACACCTTATCTCCGACCACTCAAGTAGACATCTTTCTGAAAGTCCCCATTCTCTCTTATTACTTAAAAAGTTACCTCACTCATTTTTTTACAAGAGAATTGAGTTTTTTGCTGAAAAGTGGATTATCAATTAATGAAGCAATGTCCGTGTTTCAAAACCAATCGTTCCGGCCTTTTTTTCAGCAACAGGGAAAGTGGATTAAGAATCAACTTGAAAAGGGAATGTCATTTCCGGAGACATTGGAAAAAGTACCTTATTTTGTTGAGGAACTACCTGTTGTTGTTAGGCATGGTGAGAGAAATAGTTTTTTAGAAAAAGAATTACATTATTTTAGCCAATTTTGCCTGGATTCTATGGAGAAAAAGTCTGAAAAACTTCTGCAATGGCTTCAGCCAATCGTATTCGGGGCCATAGGTTTGTTTGTAGTGATGCTTTATCTTTCACTAATGTTACCAATGTACCAAATGATGCAAAATATTTAGGAGGAATAAAAATATGAAAAAAATCTTAAATCAAAAGGGGTTTACGATGATTGAGATGATGATTGTCTTACTCGTGATTTCGGTTGTGTTACTACTTGCCATCCCGAACATTGCCAACAGAAGCGAAAGTATTAATACAAAAGGATGTGACGCTCTGTTTTCAATGATCGAAGGGCAAGTAGAATCTTACAAATTAGATGAAATATCAGCTCCAACCACTATCAATGATTTAGTCGATAAGGGATATTTGAATGCTCAGCAAAATGTATGCTCAAATGGGGACGTTATTAATATCGCGGCGGATGGAACGCTTGAAATTACGACTCCTTAACTCTCAATCAGCCTTTACCTTCGTCGAAACCCTATTAGTTCTGCTCATCCTCTCTTTTTTTCTTTCTCTATCCATGTTCTCCTTTCAAGCGTATCAAATTCATGCAAAGGAACGTCAATTTATGCTTAGTTTGAAAACTGATTTACTTGAAGCGCATACCTACGCCATTTACCACCAAACCTCGATGACTGTTCAATTTTACGGAACGAAATATCAAGCAAAATCCCAAACTGGAGAATTGTTATTCGTAAGAGAGCTCCCGGAAGGAATAAAACGACTTTCTTCTAGTTCATTGAAAGAGATTACGTTTTATTCAACGGGTAATACAAATCGATTTGGTTCTGTTGTTTTTGAAGTAGACAATCAAAAGATTACTGCGACATTTTTCATTGGTCAAGGGAGATTTTATGTGGAAAAGCGATAAAGGTTATTCCCTAGCGGAGAGTTTGGTTGCTTTAACCTGTGTTCTGTTGTTGATGGGATCACTTTTTCCCCTTTTATTTCATCAATATGCAACAGGTGCAAATCGAAAACGTGAACTTGAAAGTGCAAGAGTGCTATTAGAAGAAGTTGAAGATGTATTGCTAACGTCTTCAAAAAAAGAAAATGCTCAAGTAGTGAGAGGCGAGGAAATATATGTAGTGAACTGGGAACGTGAAAACAAGGGAGTGTGTGTGAAAAATAAGGAAGTGGTCGTTTGTGTTCAAGCAGAATGAGAAGGGATTTACTTTTTTAGAGAGCTTACTATCTTTTACTATTCTTTTGATAATCTGTTCCTCTTTCAGCTTACTACTTGGGCAGATGTACCATTTAGAACATCAAAAAAATACCTATCCACACGAATGGCATTTGTTTATGTATCAGCTTCAAGAAGAAATGACCAATGCAAATTCAATTACGATTGGTGATCAATATGTGAGCTTCTCTCTAAATGGAGAAAGTATACGGTATGAGAGGTATGGTCATTTTTTAAGAAGAAGGGTAAACCTAAAAGGACATGAGGTTGTACTTCAAGAAGTTAGTGAGTCGGCTTTTCGTTCCATCACAGCTGGTGCGAATATAGAAATAGAGTTTAAATCAGGCGAAAGAAGGATAGGAAATGTCTATTCATACGTTGTACCGTAAAGCATTGGATCAGAAAGGATATATTTTGCCATTTACATTTCTATTTTTCCTAGTGATAAGTGGATCAATTATAGCCTATTCCAGTCGACTGGTTTCCCACTACCAGATAATGACGATGATGAAAGAGGGATATGAGAATAAAGCCATTTTGTTACTTTCAGCAGAGTATTGTCTTCAGAGTGAAGAAGTGGAGGGATTGATAAACTGGGACATAGGAACAGTTAACTTTCTTAAGGAGCCGGTAGATGATGAAAAATATCAGTTGACTCTCATTCTTAGTCGAGAAACAAGACTATATAGTCAATCCATTCTGTATAATAAGGAAGGAGAGATTCTGGAATGGAAGTAGGGAACAGTCGTGAACACAATTTATATTATCGGATTTATGGGTGTAGGGAAAACAACAATTGGCAGAGCGCTCGCCCAAAAGCTAGGCATTTCAGTTGTGGATACAGACCAAAAAATTGTCAGAGAAGCGAACAAAAGTATAGCAGCCATTTTTCAAGAGATGGGAGAACCGGAATTTCGTAAAATGGAAACCGAGGTACTAAGAAGAATTAGTCAACCAGCTATTGTCATCACAACCGGTGGTGGTATTGTCACGACTCAAGACAATATTTCATATATGAGAGCCAACGGAACAGTCATCTTATTGCAATGTGAATTTGAAGTGATTTGGGAACGTATTAGTCGCGATGCTACTAGACCTTTGGCGACATTTGCAAAAAAAGACGAAATTAGAGAACTATGGCAATCAAGAGCATTAGTTTATGAACAAGCTGCTCATATCAAGGTAAGCACGAACGGAAAATCTATTCAACAAACAGTGAATACCCTAATAGAACGTCTAAAAAATGGCTAAAATGGAGATACTAGTGCCTGACAGAGGTGGTGCTAGTATGTCTGTGAATGACTATGTTAAATTTGTTACGCAAAATCTTGTGCAGCATTTTGACAAACCAAAGGCAGAAAGAAAGTCGCTTCGAAAAAAAAGAAAGCAACAAAAAGCGTCGTTTTTATTTCGTTGGTTCGGAGTGATTCCTTATATTTTAATGGGGGTTTTTAAACGTAAATAAGCAAGTAGAATGTCTTAGAATTCTACTTGCTTATTATTTTCTTTCAAAAAATCTATTTTCGCAAAGATTGTTGATTTTTGTATTAGTTTATAAATTTTATATTGGTTGGGTACGGTTAATCATTTTGTAATTACTTGGATGAAATCTCTGAACAATTGATGTATTCTCAAACGAGAGGGTCATTAGCAATAGTGTATACCAAATAACCAGTGGAAATATTCTTTCTCATTTAGTGTAGGTAAAATAATCCACCGTTGATAATTTCGACTTCAATAGAAGGTTCATATTGGTCTTGTAAAGCTTTTTTTTCTACAATGAAGGATTCTGGCTTTTCATCCATATCTTCATAAAATGAGTGCAATAGAGCTAAATCGGCATCCCATCGTTTACGAGCATCCTCGGCCCATTGATGATCTTCGTTTTGAAGTTCAGTTTTGATAAAATTTTCAATTCTTGAAATGCCACTTTTTGGCTGGATAATGGGTGTTAAAGTAAAACAATAATCTGGTATTTTTGGAGTCCACTGTTTATAGAGGAGTTTCTCGTGAAAGTGTGTATCTAGCTTTCCATTAATCAAATTTAAGCCAAAGGAACGAAGTGTGTCTTTCTTTAAATCACATTGATAAGAGACTTTCATATTCAAGGACAGCCATGGAAATAGCGGACGTTGATTTCCATTGGGATGTGTATGTTCATAGAGTCGAATATAGGCGGAAAGCTCCTTTGTGGACTGAAAAATTTGATGAAGTCGAGGAGAACCGAAATGTAAAACTTCTCCTTTGATACTGTCTGGAGTTTTTTTGGGATCCGTTACCAGTGTGAGTTTCATTGGATTAGGTTCGCCGCCTGTTTTTTCGAGATAATGCCAATAAAAAGGTCGATTCATTAGTTTCTTATCCAAATCGATGGTGAGTTGAATGTGAAGATGGCCAGTTGCATTCTCAAGAATCTCACACCCATTTTGAATAAAGTATTTCTCAAGAAATTGATGTATTTCTTGTTGTTGCATCGGGTTTCTCCTCCTTCAAGTGTTGAGCTAATTGAATCATAGATGTTACATTCTCCATTTTTATTTTCATTTCGCCTTCTGATCTAGAAGAGGTAAAAACATCTATCATATATTCTTCCATATCTCCAAAGTCAATTTTTGTTAAAATATCATCCAATTCACCAACAACTCGCTCAAAGAGCTCAATTTTTTCGTATAATAGCTTTAAAATATGCTCTTCCACAGTATCTCTAGTCGCGAAGTTATATATTTTTACATCTTTTGTTTGCCCAAGACGGTGCACACGACCAATTCTCTGTTCTAGTCTCATTGGGTTCCAAGGAAGATCAAAATTGATCATATGAGAACAAAACTGAAGGTTAATTCCTTCACCACCTGCTTCGGTTGCGATGAGAACTTGGGCATGGTTTTTAAATAATTCTCGCATCCAATCTTTTTTTCCTCGTTTGAATCCGCCTCGGAAAGGGACTGAAGAAATCCCATTCTGCTTTAAAAACCATTGTAAATACAGTTGGGTTGCTCGATACTCTGTGAAGATAATCACCTTGTCATTGGCTTTTCGGATAATATCAAGTGCTTTTTGTGCCTTGGAATTTTGTTGAACATGTTCCACCTTTTGCATAATGGTGTGGATACTCTGTTGTAAGGTGGTCGGGACTTCTTCTTTTTCTAACATATTTTTGAGCGTGTAATACACGGCCTCCCTACTCGAGCATGCCTCTCTTTGTAATGTCAGCACGGAAAAAGAACTTGTAGTATAATCTTCATTCTGTTGTTTTAACAATAAAATGCTATCGTATAATGCTTTTTCTTCCATTGAAAAGTCGATGATTTCTGTCTGTACATGACGTTTTGTCCACTCAATTCCGGTATCCTTACGGCGATGACGAATCATGACGGTATTGATTAAATCTTTTAAGGTTTGGTCGTCTATTACGGTACTTTTTCTTTTTTGATATTTTTCCATAAAGCCTGATTGACTACCGAGATGTCCTGGTTTGAGCAGTGAAACCAGGTAGAAGATTTCTTCAATTCGATTCTGTATCGGTGTTGCCGTCAACAACAAACAAAATTTCTTTTTTAAATTTTGGACAAATTCATAGTTTTTAGTTTTAGGGTTTTTTAATTTGTGTGCTTCATCAATGATGACCAAATCATAATCCTGTTCATAAATTTTTTCACGATGTGGATTTCGTTTTGCTGTATCGATGGAAGAAACAACAATATCACACTGATCCCAAACATAGCTTTTTCGTTGAGGGATTGCTGGAATGAAAAATTTACTATTTAATTCGCTCGTCCATTGAGACACAAGAGAAGCAGGGACAAGGATCAATACTTTTTTTACTAATCCACGAATCATGTATTCTTTCAAGATCAGTCCTGCTTCAATTGTTTTGCCTAAACCAACTTCGTCAGCTAGAATGGCTTTCCCGTTCATATGCTCCACCACTTGTCTTGCTGTTTCTAGTTGATGGGGCAACGGGGTAAGCTGAGGCAAATGTTTGGGTGCTTGAAGGCCTTCAAAGTTCGGAATTACGGTATGCTCTTCCACTTCTAATGCAAGCTTATAAAGCTCCCAATTCCCCCATGGACCGTCATTTTCAATTCGTTCAATAAAACCTGTCGACCATTCTTGATCAAATTTTAAGTCAACATTCATAAAAAACATCTCCTTCGATAGCATAAAAATATTGCCGAATAGAAGTTATTAGGGTAGGATGTATGTAAAGATTTGAAAGTTTAAAAAATTACCAAAATCCGAACATTCTACATATTACCTTTCGTTTTATTATTCTAGTATGTCCAATACTCTAATTGAATATAGGCGAATGATCGCAAGGGGAGAGACTGAATTTTTTTCAGCGCCGAAGGAGCAAGCGTATATTCGTGAATCTCTCAGGCAAAAAGACTCTTGCGGGACGCATCTCTGGAGAGTGTTTCAAGTGAAACCACCCAAGGGGAAAACCGTTAACGGTAAACTTTCAGGTGAAAGGACAGAGGAAACCTACTTGTGGGGTTTCTCTGTCCTTTTTTGTATGTAGAAAGCGATGGGACTATGTTAAATAAGGGGGAAAATCGATGACAAATTTAAAACACACTCCTCTCTTTGAAGTTTACAAAGAGTATGGTGGAAAAACGATTGATTTTGGTGGATGGGCACTTCCTGTGCAATTTTCTAGTATTAAACAAGAGCATGAGGCTGTCCGATCAAAAGCAGGTTTGTTTGATGTTTCGCACATGGGAGAATTTGAAGTGAAAGGTGAAGATAGCCTAACATTTTTAAACAAAATGATGACCAATGACATTAGTAAACTAAAAATAGGTCGTGCTCAGTACACAGCGATGTGTTACGAAAATGGAGGTACGGTTGATGATCTTTTAGTATATAAGATAGAGGATTCCTACTACTTATTGGTCGTTAATGCCTCAAATATTAATAAAGACTTCGAATGGCTACAACAACATATTAGCGGTGATGTAAAGCTGAGAAATGTGTCTGACCAAACTGCGCAGCTTGCGCTTCAAGGACCGCTTGCTCAGGACGTACTACAAAATTTAGTGTTAGATACAGACATCAATAACATTTCATTTTTTTCCTTTTCACCGGAAGTAAACATTAAAGGTGTAACAGCGCTCGTGTCACGTACAGGATACACAGGAGAAGATGGATTTGAAATTTACTGCCAAGCAGAAGATGTTGAGAAGCTATGGCGTACTATATTACATGTAGGCGAAGATTACGGAGTACTACCTTGTGGACTTGGAGCAAGAGATACACTACGATTTGAAGCGAATCTTGCTCTTTATGGTCAAGAATTAACAAAGGATATCACCCCACTTGAAGCGGGGATTGGGTTTGCAGTGAAAACACAAAAAGATGAGTTTATTGGCCAAGAGGCGCTACTTCATCAAAAAGAAAATGGTCTTAAACGCCGCATTGTTGGCTTAGAAATGATAGATAAGGGAATTCCAAGGCATGGGTATAAAGTGTATAAAGGTGATACCTTAATTGGCGAAGTGACAACAGGTACACAATCCCCAACACTTAAGAAAAATATTGGATTGGCCATTCTTCAAAATGAATATACAGACTTGAATACTACAGTTACCGTAGAAGTTCGGAATAAACGATTACAAGCAAAAGTGGTGTCAACACCTTTTTACAAACGATCGAAGAAATAGGGGAAGGTAGGGGAAAAGAATGAAACATCGCTATTTACCGATGACAGAGCAAGATCAAAAAGAAATGCTTGCAACAGTGGGTGTTAAGAGTGTGGATGAATTATTCTCAGATATTCCAGAAAACGTTCGCTTTCAAGGAGATTACAAGATTAAAGAGGCAAAATCTGAAACTTCTTTGATGAAGGAACTATCAGCGCTTGCCAATAAAAATGCAGACTTAAAACAATACACTTCTTTCTTGGGAGCAGGTGTTTATGATCATTACATGCCTACCATTGTTGATCATGTTTTGTCCAGGTCAGAGTTTTATACAGCTTATACACCATACCAACCTGAAATTTCCCAAGGCGAGCTTCAAGCGATCTTTGAGTTTCAAACGATGATTTGTGAACTAACGGGGATGGACGTTGCGAACTCTTCCATGTATGACGGTGGTACCGCTCTAGCAGAAGCGGCGATGTTAAGTTGCGGCCAAACGAAAAAAAAGAAAGTGCTAGTCT
The DNA here is from genome assembly GCF_037024155.1 of Bacillus sp. 2205SS5-2. Classification (NCBI taxonomy): domain Bacteria; kingdom Bacillati; phylum Bacillota; class Bacilli; order Caryophanales; family Bacillaceae; genus Bacillus; species Bacillus spongicola. The sequence continues at coordinate 11,073 of NZ_JAYKTS010000044.1, read as the reverse complement.
CTGAATGTGTTCATCCTGAATCACTCGCAGTTTTACAATCATATGCTAAAGGTCAGTACATTGAAGTGATTACAATTCCACAAAAAGATGGTGTGACGGATTTAGACGAATTACAGCGATTAATGAATGAAGAAATTGCGGCAGCAGTTATTCAATACCCAAATTTCTTCGGTCGCGTCGAGCCGTTACAAGAAATAGAGGAAATCATTCATCAGAATAAGGGACTCTTTGTAGTCTCATCCAATCCATTATCTTTAGGGGTATTAACACCCCCAGGGAAATTTGGGGCAGATGTGGTGGTCGGTGATGCCCAACCTTTTGGCATTCCAACTGCTTTTGGCGGTCCTCATTGTGGTTATTTTGCTGTGACAAAGAAATTAATGCGTAAAGTACCTGGTCGCTTAGTAGGGGAAACAAAAGATGAAGAAGGTCGTCGGGGATTTGTGTTAACTCTACAAGCACGTGAGCAGCATATTCGTCGAGATAAGGCGACATCAAATATTTGTTCAAACCAAGCCTTAAATGCTCTAGCTGCATCGGTTGCTATGACAGCTCTAGGAAAAAAAGGTGTTCATGAGATGGCAACTCAAAATATTCAAAAAGCACATTATGCCAAAAAAGCGTTTCAATCGGCAGGCTTTACAATTGCTTTTGAAGGGCCGACATTTAATGAGTTTGTCGTAAAACTGAAGGGGTCCGTGAAAGAATTGAATCAAAAGTTGTTAGCGAAAGAAATCATATCTGGCTATGATTTAGGCCGTGATTTTCCGGAACTTGAAAATCATATGCTTGTCGCAGTGACTGAATTACGGACAAAAGAGGAAATCGACTTATTTGTGAAGGAAGTGGGAGAAAGTTATGCATAAAGAAAATCAGCCACTTATTTTTGAATTGTCTAAAGAAGGGCGTGTAGGGTATAGTCTCCCTAAATTAGATGTGGAAGAAATGTCCCTTTCTGAGCTGCTTCCTCAAGGATACATAAGGCAGGAAGAGCCTGAGCTTCCTGAAGCATCCGAGCTAGATATTATGAGACATTATACAGCATTATCCAACCGTAATCATGGGGTTGATTCAGGGTTTTATCCACTAGGTTCATGCACGATGAAATACAATCCAAAAATCAATGAAACCGTTGCTAGGTACCCAGGATTTGCGCATGTTCACCCACTTCAACCCGAGTCTTCCACACAAGGTGCTATGGAGCTTATGTACGATCTTCAAGTCCATTTGAAAGAAATTACGGGGATGGATGAGGTGACGCTTCAACCTGCAGCAGGAGCTCATGGAGAGTGGACGGGACTCATGATGATTCGTGCGTATCATGAGTCCAAAGGAGATCATCATCGTACAAAGGTGATTGTGCCTGATTCTGCTCACGGAACAAACCCAGCTTCAGCAACGGTGGCGGGTTTTCAAACTGTGACCGTTAAATCAGATGAAAATGGTCTCGTTGACCTAGCGGATTTAAAACGTGTGGTAGGGGAAGATACCGCCGCTTTGATGCTAACAAACCCGAACACATTAGGACTATTTGAAGAAAATATTTTGGAAATGGCTACTATCGTTCATGATGCAGGAGGGAAACTTTATTATGACGGTGCGAATTTAAATGCTGTTATGTCAAAGGCAAGACCTGGCGATATGGGATTTGACGTCGTGCATTTAAATCTTCACAAAACATTTACCGGTCCTCATGGTGGCGGTGGACCTGGATCAGGTCCTGTCGGAGTGAAAGCAGATCTCCTATCCTATTTACCGAAACCAACTCTAGAAAAAGATGGAGAGCGTTATTTCTTCAACTATGATCGTCCGGATTCAATCGGACGTGTCAAACCGTATTACGGGAACTTTGGCATCAATGTACGCGCCTATACGTACATTCGTTCAATGGGACCTGATGGTTTAAAAGCGGTGACGGAACATGCGGTATTAAATGCGAATTATATGATGAGAAGATTAGAAGCGTACTATGATTTACCGTATAATCGTCATTGTAAGCATGAATTTGTCTTAAGTGGTCGTCGTCAGAAGAAATTAGGCGTCCGGACCTTAGATATTGCTAAAAGGCTGTTAGACTTCGGGTATCATCCACCGACAATTTACTTCCCATTAAATGTGGAAGAGGGCATGATGATTGAACCGACTGAAACCGAATCAAAAGAAACGCTTGATGCCTTTATTGAGGCAATGATTCAGATTGCCAAGGAAACAGAGGAGAATCCAGAGGTTGTTCAAGAAGCTCCCCATACGACAGTGATTAGTCGTTTGGATGAAGCAACAGCGGCAAGGAAGCCTATTCTACGGTATACAAAATAATTGAAAAAGCGGCCTGAGGGTCGCTTTTTTGCAATCTATGAGAGGATAAATTCTTGGTTAGATTTTAATTGAGAAAAGTAGCAGTACCTGGGAAAGGGTCATATTGGAATAAGGTTAACGAGTTAATCAATCAATTTCAGAGGAATGTATCCTTACTCAAAAGATAAATAGTCGTTTTCTGAAAATCTGTATCGTAGTGTAAAACGTAGTAAACTGTTGAAATTAGCTAATTTATTGTAGGATTTGAGGCATTATACCGGTCATGAGTTGAGATTTGTACATGAAAATAAATTAAAATCACATGTGGAATGTGAGCTTATCACAAGAAAGGAGCTTTTTTGAGGAAATGGCAATAGAAATGTTCTCTTGTCTAACTAATTCGGAATGAATAGATTGCTGCGATATGATACATCATTAATGAATCGAATATTGTAAGTATAAATGAAATATATAGATAATATTGGAAATGTGATAGGGTGATTGTAAGGGGTGAGAGAAGTGCTACAGTTTTCTTCTTTGAAATGGAGTATTTTTTTGCTAGTGTCTTTTATACCTGTACTTCTACTTGGTTATCTTTTTGCAGTTAAAAATGAAAATCTATTTTTCTTGTATGAATGGTCATTGATTCTGCTCATTATTATCTCGATGATTTTGGCGGTTAGAGGGGTTTTAATAACAAAGGATTCCCACAAATGGTTATTTATCACAATCTTGGTTTTTCTTTTGCAGTTTTCAACGTTTAGCCTGTTTTTAGGACCATTTACTTCTTATGGATTCTTTCTTCCGTTTTATCTAATTTCAATATTGACGATTAGTGTGTACGTTATTACCTTAGTTAAAATAAGCAACTATAAACCTCTTCCAGTTTCACTAGGGATTCTGTCAACGTTTTTCATGTTGTTTATGATATTTTTACAGTCAATTTGGGGAGTGGACTGGAGGTAATATTGGTGATTTTCCAGATGAGAAAGATAAGAAAAAGCACTCTATAGAGTGCTTTTTGATATTTAAGCAATAGAATAGGATAATCTTCTCGACTATTGTTCATCCTGCTTATCTTCATTGAACCACAGAGGATCATTATTGTCGACTTCACCGTTGTAATTTATTAAAATTTCTTCTCCTGCCTTTATATCCTTATAGGCGAAGAAATCGAAAGTATCGTTGTCGAAGTTAATATCATATACCGCATTAGGAGTGTAGGAATGATTAAACATCATACCGTAACCGAGTAGCAAGGCTGAGTGGTTAATACCATATTCAAAGGCATAATCGGCAATAAGCGTTTGTTCAATGAATATATGTTGTTCGTTTGGGTAAGGAATTACAGGTGCCTCATGAAGTAGTGTGCCTTTGGCAATGTCTTCCTTTGCAAAAACGCCTCGATTATATTCCCCGTTGCTGAGTGTAGAAGTTTTAATTTCAATCATGTTTGTCACCTACTCATCATATTAGTAATGCTTTTTCTCTTATTCAGTTTGCCAGTTGAGAGAAAGGAAAGCAACCCTTTTCCCTTCGATATTGTTTTGGGATGTTATACAACGATTATTAATCTTCTCGCATCCGCAAATACTTGTTTAAAAGAATAAGGAAGCTATCCAATAGGAAACCCGCAAAGAAAGTCTCTGCGGGTTGAACTAAAATAGACCATTAAGAAAAGCTATAATGGATAATTCTTAGTTTTTCTTTTTCACTTTCCCTGTCCATTTTTTAAATCCACCTTCAAGATGATACAATTCTTGGTAGCCTTTACTTGATAGCATTTGAGCTGCCCGACCACTTCTCATACCGCTTTGACAGTAAAAATAGACAGGCTGGTCTGGACGAATTTCTTTTAAACGCGTTTTCATTTGCGAAAGTGGAATGTTTCGTGCGCCAAGGATATGGCCAGCATCAAACTCATTCGCTTCACGTACATCGATCAACTGCGCTTTACGATAGCCTGCACGGAACTCTTCCTCGTTCAATTTTTTTAGTACTCGCTTTTGCCTAAAGAACATTATAGCAGCATAAACAGTAAGTCCAACTAGAATAATTAAGATGATTTGCCAAGTTGCCAACTTTCTTTCCCCTTTCAAACTTATACGATACATACTATTATATTCATTTTCTCTCATAGAATCAAAAGAAAATTGCTATATGTGCTTCTTCTTTCTATTTTTGAAGGCATTTGATAGACTAAAAGACGATTGAATAGGAAATTGAGGGTGGAAAAATGAAAAAAGAAATTTGGCGATTTATTGATAGTGGTAATTGCTCCCCATACTTTAATATGGCATTAGATGAAGCGTTACTTGATTGGCATAGTGAAGGGATGATCCCACCTACGATTCGTTTTTATGGTTGGAATCCAGCAACCCTTTCTATTGGCTATTTTCAGAAGATAGAACGTGAAATCAACCTAGAAATGGTCAAAAAACATAATCTAGGGTTTGTTCGCCGTCCAACGGGTGGTCGTGGGGTTCTGCATGAACATGAGTTAACCTACAGCGTAATTGTAAGTGAAGAGCATCCTGATATGCCAAAAACTGTTACTGAAGCATATCGTGTGATTTCTGAAGGTATCCTTAAAGGCTTTCAACTTCTAGGATTTGACGCCTATTTCGCGGTACCTAGAACGGAGGAAGAACGAAGTAGTTTGAAAAACCCCCGTTCTTCTGTATGCTTCGATGCACCCAGCTGGTATGAGCTCGTTGTTGAAGGCAGAAAAGTGGCAGGTAGTGCGCAAACTAGGCAAAAAGGAGTCATCTTACAACACGGATCAATCCTGCTTGACCTAGACGAAGATAAGCTTTTTAGTTTATTTAATTATCCAAATGACCGAGTAAAAGACAGGATGCAACGAGCATTTAAAAACAAGGCAGTCGCCATCAATGATATTTCTGATCATGTAATTAGGATAGAAGAAGCGAAAATAGCTTTTAAAAAAGGGTTTGAAGAGGGATTATCTATACAACTAGAACCCTATGAGCTTACAAAAGAAGAACGGGTCTATGTAGAAGAACTTGCTTTCAGTAAATATGAAAGTCGAGGCTGGAATTTTAAAAGATAATTTTTTTCGAGAAAAAAGCGCCTATGGATGCTTTTTTCTTGTTTGTCAAGGAGTTCAGAGTACGACAATTTGTGCAACCTTAAAACCATTTCTATTCCTTTTTATAATCCATATATTTCTTCGATATCCTTCGTTTTCCTCTATCTATCAGCGTATTTTTCATTTGACACAAATTTTAGTGGTTGACCATTTTATCTATATATAGTATATTCATAAAGACTAATCACACTATATATTGTGTGTGGTTAATGAAAAAGGGTTTTATCCCTATACATATGGATACTTCATATTCAACAACTAAGAAATAACTCGGTAGCCATAACTATATACGAAGGAGTTGTCTACATGTCCGTAGTTTCAAGCGGAAAAATGTCGATTAACGTCGAAAGATTAAACAAAGACATTGGGTTATTTTCTCAGGTGCATCCGGTGACAAGTGATATGAATATGTCTCATAAGGGCGTTTCTCGCTTAGTGATGATTGATCGTTATTCATTTAAGGACACGGAGAAAATGACATTGACAGAAGGGGACTTTGTCGTTTTAACGATTAAGGATGACCCGAAATTCCCAGCAAGAGGATTAGGGTTTATTAAAAAAATTAATTGGGAAGACAAAACGGCAGATGTATGGATCGAAGAAGAATTTCGTAGTGGCATTGACCATCCATTAGAAGCTAAAGCGGGCATTGTTACGCGTAATATTGATGTGATAGAAAAACCTCTAGAAGTGTACTATGAGCAAATTGCTAAAAGAAATGCGACAGGATTAGCTTCAGTTGAAACGACTGAGGAAAAGCGGCAAGAATGGTTCCAAAATTTTTATCAAGAGCTTTCTCAGTTAAACTTTGTTCCAGCTGGACGGGTTTTATATGGAGCGGGAGCTGAAACGGACGTTACCTATTTTAATTGTTACGTTATGCCATTTGTTCAAGATTCAAGAGAAGGCATTTCCGAGCATCGAAAACAGGTCATGGAAATTATGAGTCGCGGGGGAGGAGTTGGAACAAATGGGTCAACGCTCCGTCCTCGTAATGCATTAGCAAAAGGAGTTAATGGAAAGTCCTCAGGATCTGTTTCCTGGCTGGATGATATTGCGAAGCTTACTCATCTTGTTGAGCAAGGTGGATCAAGACGCGGTGCTCAGATGATTATGTTATCAGATTGGCATCCTGATATTATTGAATTTATTATCTCAAAGATGCAAAACCCTGCAATTCTTCGCTTTCTGCTTGAAAACACAGAAGATGAGCAGATTAAAAAAGCAGCTATTGCGAAGCTGAAATTCACACCTTTAACAGCCCAAGAGCGGTCAATGTACCAAGGAATCGTCAATTATCAGCATATTCCCGGCTATGGGGGGTTTGATGCAGAAATTATTGCAGATGCCAAAGATAAATTAGCTACAGGCGGGTCGTATTCGGTTCATAATTCAGAGTTTTTAACGGGAGCTAATATTTCTGTTTGTTTAACAAGTGATTTTATGAATGCAGTTGAGCGTGATGAGGAGTATGATCTTCGTTTTCCAGACGTTGAAAAATATAATGAAGCTGAGATGAAAGCTTATAATGATCACTGGCATGAAATAGGAGACGTACGCGAGTGGGAGAATTCTGGATATGCAGTAAGAACATATCGCAGAATTCAAGCAAAAGAGTTATGGAATTTGATTAATATTTGTGCAACCTACTCCGCAGAACCAGGGATTTTCTTTATTGATAATGCCAACGATAAAACGAATGCGAAGGCGTATGGGCAGAAGGTAGTCGCCACAAATCCGTGTGGGGAGCAACCACTTGCTCCGTATAGTGTATGTAATCTTGCTGCAGTGAATTTAGCTCAGTTTGCAAATAAAGAAACGAAAACTGTTAATTTTGAAAAATTGAAAGAAACGGTTAAGGTTGGTGTGCGTCTACAAGATAACGTAATTGATGCGACCCCATACTTTCTTGCAGACAACAAGAAGCAAGCTCTTGGTGAACGTCGTGTAGGCCTTGGAGTCATGGGCTTAGCAGATTTACTGATTTATTGTGAAAAAGAATACGGATCACCTGAGGGGAATAAGCTCGTCGATCAAGTTTTTGAAACGATTGCTGTAGCCGCGTATAAGGAATCTGTTGAGTTAGCAAAAGAAAAAGGCAGTTTTCCATTTCTTAAGGGAGAAACAGAGGAAGAAACCCTATCTTTACGACAAAAATTTATTGATACAGGCTTTATGGTTAATATGCCTGAGGAGATTCGCTTGTCTATTTTACAACATGGTATCCGTAATTCTCATCTACTCACAGTAGCTCCTACGGGTAGCACAGGTACGATGGTAGGTGTATCTACAGGATTAGAACCATACTTCTCGTTCACGTATTATCGAAGCGGAAGGTTGGGGAAATTCATTGAAGTGAAAGCGGATATCGTCCAAGAGTATTTACAAAGGACTCCTTCTGCTGATGAAGCACATTTACCTCACTGGTTCGTCACTGCAATGGAATTAAAACCAGAAGCTCATGCTGATGTGCAGTGCGTGATTCAACGCTGGATTGATAGCTCGATTTCCAAAACGGTTAATGCGCCGCAAGGATTCGCTGTCGAGCAAGTAGAAAAGGTTTATGAGCAACTATATAAAGGCGGTGCGAAGGGTGGCACGGTATACGTGGACGGAAGCCGTGATTCCCAAGTCTTAACATTAAAAGCTGAAGAAAACAGTCAAGACAAACATGAAAAGAAAGTAAATCAAAATAAAGTCGTTTTGGTGGACACTATCCAAGAAATCCGTTCAACAAATGTAACGATTGGATCTGAAGTAGGCAATACTTGTCCAGTTTGTCGAAAAGGAACAGTCAAAGAAATTGGTGGCTGTAATACGTGCACGAATTGTGGCGCACAGCTGAAGTGTGGATTGTGACGAAAGAGAGTGTAACCTTATGTAGATTTGAAACAAAGTCACGATGTTTATAAAAAAGATTTGATGTTTTGAATAAATTCGCGATAATTATAAAAATCCCTTTGGATATATATCCAAAGGGATTTTTATAATTAGAGATAGAAAATCTGAACGACAATATAGTTATTCAAGAATAGGATTGTTGAAGACTTGAACTTGAGATAATAGAAAAATTACCCTTTTTTATATCTTGAAACAAAATTAAGGAATAGAACAATGGAATGTACTAAACTAAAGAGCAGCAATCATGTGATGAAGAAATAGAGAATTGAAAATTTAATGAACCTCTTATTTGAAAGGGGTACTCATATTCCAAAATTAGAGAGAAACGACAGCTTTGCTGAGATAATATGGGATTTTTTTGAAACATAATTGGTAGTAAAACGTATATAAAATAAGTATAGTTTAATAAGGTTAAGGGGATAAGAGTTCGTCAAATTTAACCAACAATTCGTTGGGAAGTTTGTTAAAAAGACTAGAAAATAAAAATATAAGAAAGGAGATTCTAATATGTCTATAGGGATTATTTCCTTAATAACTTTTCTTATATGGTTTGTAACAATTCAAGAACATTTAAAACCTGAAAAAAAACAGAGTAACCGAAAGATATTTATATTAACATCTGCAGGTTCCTTGCTAACGCTAGTTCTGACCATTGAACTATTTCAAAATTTCCATTTTTAAAACGGAATTTAATTTCTGAAAACTAACTATAAAAGCTCATGTTTTTTATGAATCGGGTGAGGGGTTATATTAATGAATCAATTACTCAAACAAACAATAAATCAGTAACCTCCTTGGCTACTGGAAAACTATCAATAGTAATACCTTTTATTGGGTTAGTGCTTGGTGTAATAGGTCTAGAAAAGCAAAAAGAGAAATATCTAAAACAAAGGAAACTGGTAAGGGATTAGCTACTGCTGGGTTTATTTGTAGTGCGGTTGGGATTTTCTTTCAGCTTCTAGCAGAATTAAGACATTATATCTTATTACTCTACAACAAATATAGGGTAGTGCAATCTAATCTTCAACTATAGTACGATCAGGCGAGAAGATCTAACATTGCGCTTTTATTTATGTTTGAAAAAAGTTGTTGTAAGATTTGAGTGTTTTTGAAATAATTGATTCTAAATTAAAGGGAGTTCATTGAATAGTGCGACTTTTTTGTATTGGGCCATTTAAATAAAGAACGGCAACCGAATATTCAATTTTCGTAGCTAATAAAGAGGGAATAAGTCCACAGGTATTAATCCCTTCGGATGTTCTATTTAAATACAGCAAATAGTGGTAAGACATCTGTAAGCTACTATTATAAAATCCAATTTATCTAATTATTTGAGGAGGAATTGAACGATGACTTCAGAAAGCCATGTTCTCACGCAAAGACAAATAGCAGAGTCATTTTCTAATGGTACTTTTGAGCTTACTTTTCCATTTCTAGCAAAAATAATTGAATGGAATATCGTTGGTGACAAAACCTTATTAGGTCGGGAAGCTGTAATAGAAGAATGCAAGCAAACTTCAAACTACTTCAAAACTATAACCACTAAATTCACTACATTGAATGTAATTTCCGAAAAAAATTGCGTTGCAGTAAATGGAACAGCTGAATTTATTCGGAATGGTGAACAATTATCTTTTGTTTCAGCCTGTGATGTCTATAATTTTAATGATAAAAATGAACTGCAAAGAATTGATTCTTATTGTATCAAATGAGACGCTTTGCTTTCTCCTGTCAAATGTATTTGTTAAGGCTTATAAGGATGGAAGTTTTGCAACAAAAGGGCGCGATTGTCGAAGATCATAAGTGAAAGTGATCGATCTTTTTTACCAGGCTCTTTTCGTATACATTGTTGCTCTTGACACAAAGAAAAAACAGGCAGTAGGGTTTTTTCGATTGATTTCTTCTTTTTAATCTAGAAATGAAGAATTTTTCATTAGGAAAAGAGCACGAAATCATACAAGTCAAGGGATTCCTTTTTATTCGAAAAGCCACAATCTTTGCGAAAACAGCCTTTTACAAAAACCAATATTTAATTTTCAGGAGAAGAAGCCATTTTGATCAATCTTTTTTCAAAATGGCTTCTTTTTGTTAGTGATAATATTAAGGTTTGTAAGATGTTTTTAATCGAACTTCATTCAAAAAGTATCATTTTTCTAAAAATCCTAAGAACGCTTTTGAAATTTTTTCTGAAGACGCAGAAGAGACTTTGTCGTTTTAAAGAAGACTTCGATATCCTTGCGAATGCCATACATTCGGATAATTTCTTTGTCGCTTAACGTACAATCGGTACTTAAGTCGGCAAGCCAGTCGCTCTTTTTATGCCGTTGCGGACAAATACCACTTTGACGTGGATTCACTTGGTTTGGACGATAGGGATGGACTTCAGAAGATCTTTCTTTCCTGTCGTGGGCTTAGCCAAACGATAAAGTTCTTTAAGCTAATGCGTTTTCCATTCACGACAAAGCGTTGTTTCATATTTTTGACCATCCCAAGATATCTAAACCTTGGTCCGTAATAGCTTTAATTAACGGTTGTTGGGCGAACCAAGTACCCATCAAAACATAAAAGGCATCAATCCCCGTATCGAGTACACGCGAAAATCAGACGAAATAGCCAAAATCTATACGAAACCCCATGTCCTGTCAGACACCGCAATGAATGAAAATGGGGTCTAGCGGTTTAATGATGCATTAAACCGTTCATCCTGTTAATGCAGGTCTGAGGTCGCCTCTTTTTTGGTGGATAAAACCCCGTTTACGAAACCG
>NZ_JAYKTS010000043.1 GCF_037024155.1 Bacillus sp. 2205SS5-2 | reverse complement strand
CATGAGATTGGTCCTTTATTAGTGGATTTGAACGGGTTACCACCTGACTTATCTATTATAAAGGACTTTTTCTTTGCTTAAAATAGAATCATTGAATATTTTGAGTATTTTTAATAGTGAAATTAAATTAATGCAACACTAGTGATAAATGTTCATCTTTAATAAAACATACTGGAGGCACAATTATGTGGTTAATATTAGGCCTTATTGCTATAGTAGCAACTTTTATAAATTTGTATATGTATATTACAGGAAATGATTATAAACTTGCGATGGCAATGGGATTATCATTTACAGCATTGACACTATGTGCAGAACATAGCCTTGTATCTAATTGGGTAAAAGGTGAAGATTGGTCAGCTTTATTGGATGTTGTACCTACTATGGAAAAGGCATTATGGTTTTTGACAATTGTTTCTATCTTACTAAATATAGCCCCTATACTTTTAGAACTAAAAAACAAAAAATAACTAATTATTGTCGCATCATTTATTTAATATGCAATTATTTGTAAGTCTTTATGAATAAATAACAGGCGCAATTTTCTAACCTTGCGTCCTATTTATATGTAAAACATGATTGTTTGATCTGAATGTTTTTGAAATAATTGGTATTAAGTAATAGGGTAGGATTCTAAGCAAGAAAATCATAAATGATTACATAAGTCCGTTTAGGGGAGAGAGTGTATGGCACGATATTTAAGTATTTTCTTTTTATCAGTATTGGCAAGCATTGTTTTCTTTTTTATTATAGGAACTCTATTTTCTGGAGAGGGATCACCGGCTGAAGATGTTGTATTCATTTTTGGAGCCCTTATAGTTATTCTACTTTCATTCTTGATTACACAAATGTTTTATATTATGGATCTGGTAAAAACGAGAAAGTAACTTGTATTTACTACTAAACAATTGGACGCGTTCTTTTCTGTTATTTACTTAAATTAACGGGAGCCTTTGTCGATAGTGCCATTACGAATTTGCATAAGATTTACATTAATATAATGAAGGTTCTTTGACTCAATGTCGGTGAGCGTTCACATGATAGATTATTTATATTATGTACGAAAGGCTGGAATAAATCATGGCAAAAAAAGAAGCACCGAAAATTCAAACAGAACGATTGGTTTTACGTCCGAGAGCGGAAAAAGACATTCCCAATATGCTTAAAATGTTTAACAATGATGAAGTAAGAGAATTTCTTGGAATTAATCCCCCTCGTGATGAACACTCAATGTTAGAAATGATTAGGAATCGTACTGAAACAAAATGGACTGTCGCCTTAAAAGATACTGATGAATTTATCGGTGATGTAATGATTCCAGAAATAGCAGAAGGTTATCTTGGCGAAATTGGTTATCGCTTCATGAGGGAGCATTGGGGAGGCGGTTTTGCGTATGAAGCGGTTTCCGCAGTCATTGAGCATAGTAAAAGCACATTAAACCTTAAACGCCTATGTGCGACTATAGATAATAAAAATATGAAGTCAAAAAAGTTAATTGAAAGACTCGGATTTACTTTGGTAGCGGTGTTGCCTGAATCGCATTTACACGGCAGAGTTGCCGATGTAGCTTACTATTCTCGTATAGTATAGGCTTCCTTACGCTCTCCTTAGAAAAATGTAATTAAAGGGCCTGACCCCCAGCGTTAATTGTTTACTGCAACAAAAAAGTGGAGTATTTCAGATACTTAACGTAGCAGAAGCTACACCGTATCTGACCTCACTATCATCCTACACCTAAAGGAGTGGGCTTTCCCGTTCGGGGAAATCTGTAATTAGGAAATTAATGTTATTTATACTTTTCTACGGAGGGTACTTATGAAAACTCACTATTATCTAGGTTGGTTTAACAATTTTTTCCCAGATAATCTGGGAAGGGTTTTACAAGAAGATATAACTGATAGAAAATCGCTTGTTATGATTAGTTCGAATCCATTTTCTTATGAAGATGATGGTGCTACTGAGCGATCGTGGCTTGACCAGGCCGACATTATATTTGATGAATATCATCTAATTAATTATCGCGTACAAAAGGAAGATGCCCAAGCGTTAATTCAAAATGCTTCAGTCATTTTCTTGTTGGGTGGAAATATTCTTAACCAAAATGGTTTTTTGATGGAATATGAATTGTCGGATTTGATTAAAAGAAACAGATCCGTTGTGATGGGAGCAAGCGCTGGTGCGATCAATATGTCCGCTAAATTTTTATGCTCGAAAAACTTTGGAGATGAAATAAGCTCTATTTACGACGGAATCGGCCTTGACGATTTTTCTGTCCGGTCTCATTTTGATTTTGAAAATAACATTGCGCTAGTTCAAAGCGAACTGTCTCCCTTATCGGAAGAAATGAATATTTATGTGTCGAACAAAGATTGCGCTGTACGTACAAAGGGAGACAAAATCGACATTTTTGGCAATGTATATTTAATTTCCCACTCAAAGATTCAGAAATTGGATGAGACTCTCTAGTTATGGTGAATGGCTATGGCTTAATTGTATTAATTTCTTTATGAAAAGCTTCTATTTTAAATTTTGTGAAGGAAAACTACGAAAAGTAAGATTGTTCCTTCGTTGTCTAGAAAGCATAGATGTGCAGAACGGTCTTCAACTATCGGGCGCTTTTCTGAAATAAGGAAAAGCGTTTTTCCTTTTGAAAAGGACCAGATTGTTGATAAGCGTTTTCAGGTAATTAGACTATTCGACTTTGATTATACCATTGAGATTGTGAAAGTTTCACTTAAACGAACTGGTAGGATAGTTGATTTAGCATTATTTAATAATTAAACTCAATGGAGAAAGTAAAAACAGAAAGGGAATCATGAATGAAAATTCTAAACAATCTGGAGCATGGTATTCGTAAGTTGGTCGCACAGTTTATAGAAGCTGGGCGTCCGTCAGCAAGACAACAGAGCATTCAGGAGCGTAGACTAGGATATTTGAACACCATTGATCTTGCCGGAGAGGCCGTCCACGTATGGGATATTTTTGATCAAACGATTAATGGCCTACCTCTTCGTATATACAAACCATCGGAACAAATTAACCTTCCGATTTTGATTTATTATCATGGGGGCTGCTTTGTAAGCGGTGATTTCGACACCCACGATCGTCAATTGAGAATGTTGGCTAATTTAGGCTGTTGTCTGGTAGTTGCCGTTGATTATCGCTTGGCACCGGAACATGTTTATCCGGCTGCTCATGACGATGCAATCGAAGCTGCCTACATCATCCGTAAGTATGCCTCGACTTGGGGTGGGAATCCTGACGACATTACACTTGCGGGCGACAGCGCAGGAGGGCATCTTGCCCTAGTTACTTGTCTTCGTCTCAAGGACCAAGGGAAATGGATGCCTAAGCGCCAAGTTCTTATTTATCCAATGCTTGATGCGACCGCTTCAAGCGACAGTTATAAAAAATTTGGTAATGATTATGTAATTACACGAGACGCACTTCTAAGTGGTTTCGAGGCTTATTTATCTAATAATATCCCCCCCGATCACTCAGAAGCGAGTCCATTATTCAGGAATGATCTCAATGGTCTTCCAGAGACCCATATATTAACTGCTGAATTTGATGCGCTTGTCGACGAGGGTGAGGCCTTATACCGTCGTTTGTTAGAATCGGACGTAGAGGCACAATGCCGACGGTACCTTGGGGTGAACCACGGGTTCTTTCAGCTTGCAGGCATCAGTCCAGCAGCCAAAAAGGCGATCGAGGATGTCGCATCCATCGTATCTAAGATATAGGAAGTAATACCCCGAAGAAAGATCTTTTATTTTTGTTGCGCATTAGGATTAGGGGCAATTATATGACTAACTCACGTTTATCTTCAATAAGATAACATAATGGTCTTCCATAATCTGGTGCGATTGTAGAATAACCCATAGATTTAGACAACTTTATTATTGCTCTAGTGAAAGAAAATAAGTTCCCTTAAAAGATATTTAACAAGCATTTTTAACACCGTTCGAAATTCGAACGGTGTTATGTGTGTTTAGATTGTTAAAATTAAACAATTTTATTGTAAGTGAACACGACCGTCGACAGATTATTTTCATTCTAACCTAGGCTGTTCAATAAGCTGACAATGATGAAGTTGGCGTTTTTTTAATGCAGCTTTATCTGAAATTCTCCCTGTCCGATAAACGTAAACAGAGATTGAATTCATACCACCTGTTGCAAAGAACACCCTACAAAACAGTTGCCCCTAAAGCGGTTTTAAAATGATCTAATGCCCAATCATGCCCAGCTTCACTAAAGGAAGCGACCGCATCTCGATGAATCACAATAGAAAACCCTTTATTATAGGCATCAATTGCGGTATGTAGTACACAAATTTCGGTACAAACGCCGACGAGATGCAGCTCAGTAATCCCTCTTTCTCTGAGTTTTAATTCTAAATTAGTGCCAGAAAATGCTGAATATCTTGTTTTATCCATAAAATAAACACGCTCATTATGCTGGTGCTGATCGATTAGATTTTTTACTTTTCCATATAAATGCCGGCCTTCTGTATAACGAATATTATGAGGAGGATATAGTTTGGTTTCAGGATGATTCCTATCCCCTTCATCATGAACATCTACCGCAACGACCACATAATCTCCCTTTTCAATGAACTCAGATGTTAAGGAATAAATTTTCTCTTCAATCCTTTGAGCAGGCTCAAAACAAGATAACGCTCCTTCATCGGCAACAAAATCCATTGTATAGTCAATTTGAATTAGTGCTTTCATTCTCCTCATCCCCCCACTTGTTCTCCTTTTATTTTAGCTTGAAAGTGCTATATATTACAAATATAAACCAAATGAGTATTTACTCACTTTTACCTTGAATTCTTTTATCAAAGGTATTATGATAATAGTGAGTGATTACTCACTATTATCATTGAAGGGAGTTCTACATATGACACCCGTATTAATGGATATTCAAGCGTTGTCGAAAGACTTTGGGAAGGAAAACGTGTTAACCAATATTACATTACAACTTCAAGAGGGCGAAATTTATGGTTTACTCGGTCCATCTGGATCCGGAAAAACGACGTTAATTAAAATGATGATTGGCTTAGAAAATGCGTCTGAAGGAGGTATCACGTACAAGGGTAATCCCCTCTCCTCAAAATCTTTGTTTTATGAAGTGGGTTATATGGCCCAAGGTGATGCCCTATATAATGAGTTGACAGCTTATGAGAATCTCGATTTTTTTGCCTCCCTATTTGGCATGAAAAGAAGCACTCGAAAACAAAGAATTCAGGAACTGATGGAAATGGTCGATTTAAGTCCAGCACTTTACAAACCCGTAGCTCAATATTCTGGCGGGATGCGAAGAAGGCTTTCCTTGGTCATCGCTATGCTTCACTCTCCGAAACTACTAATTTTGGATGAACCAACCGTGGGGATCGACCCCGTGCTGCGTCGGAAAATTTGGAATGAGTTCCAGAAATTGAAAGAAGCAGGCGTTTCCTTATTCATTACGACGCATGTCATGGATGAAGCCGAAAAATGTGACACCTTAGGATTAATACGCGGGGGAAATTTGATTGCGAGTGATTCACCTCACCAAATCAAAGAGGATTACCATGTCACCACCCTCGAAGACGTTTTCTTATCATTGGAGGGAATTTAGAATGAGAATACTAGCATTCGTCAAACGGATTATGCTCCAGCTTTTTCGAGATAAACGAACCTTAGCCCTTATGTTTTTAGCACCACTCTTTATTTTAACGCTGCTCTGGTTAATTTTTGACGCGGATCCTTATACCGCTTCTATCGGGGTCGTTGCCGATTCGTCCATTCAAGAACAATTTGAAACCAAAGGAGCACAAGCCGTATCAGAAAGTGAAGCGTATGCTCTCATTGAAACAGGTGAACTAGATGGTTTTATTTTGTTAACCGGTACGCCAACTGTTGTTGTTGAAGGAAGCGACCCGTCTGTGACGAAAGCCGTCATGAAGGATGTACAAGAGTGGTTCGCAAAAGAAGAGACGTCTTTGCAAATGGAGTATGTTCATGGAAATGAAGAAATGGCTATGTTTGATTCCTTTGGTCCCATCTTGCTTGGTTTTTTTGTTTTCTTTTTCGTCTTTTTAGTCAGCGGCGTTTCTTTTTTACGGGAGAGAACGAGCGGTACATTGGAACGCTTACTTGCAAGCCCACTAAAAATCTGGGAGATGGTGCTTGGCTATATTGCCGGATTTGGTATTTTCACC
Organism: Bacillus sp. 2205SS5-2; assembly: GCF_037024155.1. Taxonomy (NCBI): domain Bacteria; kingdom Bacillati; phylum Bacillota; class Bacilli; order Caryophanales; family Bacillaceae; genus Bacillus; species Bacillus spongicola. The sequence goes on along the minus strand of NZ_JAYKTS010000043.1, from coordinate 22,233 downwards.
ATGATTCAAGCGGCGATTATTTCGTTTTTTAGTATTTATGTGCTCGACATGCTGATGGTTGGAAACGTATCTCTTGTGCTCACCGTCATCGTATTGCTGTCTTTTTCAGCTTTAACACTCGGAATTTTATTATCCGCCTTTGCCAAAAATGAGCTTCAGATGATGCAATTTATTCCTCTTGTGGTCGTACCACAAATTTTCTTTTCTGGGTTGTTTAATTTAGAAACAATTTCTGAATGGTTAAGCTGGATTGGTCCAATTACACCCCTTTATTATGCAGGAAGTGCTTTACGAGATGTGATGTTACGCGGTGCCGAAATAAGTGATTTAACGGGAGATTTACTCGCTTTACTGCTCTTCTCTTTCGTTTTTATCTTGTTAAACATTGCAGCTTTGAAAAAATATCGTAAAATATAAGTACTATTATTACGAAGGAGATTTTCGATGTCTGACGAAAAAAATTTACTGGATTTTTTTGCGAATGAAGAAGAAAAGATGACAGAGAAACAACGCAAGATCATTGAAGCTGCCGTTGAAATGTTCGCAGAAAAGGGCTATGCCGCAACGTCCACGAGTCAAATCGCCAAAAAAGCAGGAGTGGCCGAAGGAACGATTTTCCGCCACTATAAAACGAAGAAGGATCTACTTATCGGAATTGTCTCACCGATGATCGCAAAAGTAATCGCTCCTTTTGTAGTCAAGGATATACAAAAAATCATGGACACGCCGTATGAGCGGTATGAGGACTTCTTGCGTGCGGTCATCGTAAATCGTCAGGAATTCCTCCTAGCGAATATGAACATCTTTCGCATCGTTGTTCAAGAAATCCCTTTTCACCCTGAACTAAAAGAGCAATTCAAAGAACATGTCATCAAAAAAGTCAACCAACGATTTGCCGTTCTCGTGAAGCACTATCAACAGCAAGGTCAAATCATCGAAATGCCAACAAACACAGCTATTCGATTTACCGTGTCCACAATCATAGGTCATCTCATTACTCGACACGTTTTCTTTCCCGAGAGCGACTGGGATGATGAAAGTGAAATTGAACAAACGATACAGCTCATCATGTATGGGCTAGGTGGGAGATAGACCGGGACGGGGGACAGTAAACGGTCCCTCCTTTTTTACTGTTTACAGAACCTCTGATCGATTTAGCCACTTATCTATCACTTCTGCCAACAAATTTCCGATAACTCACAAATTTGTTGGCTTTGAAGTGATTTAGATTTTTTTGGACAAGAGATCTGTCCCTCGTTCCACCATCTCCCCTAGTGAAGGACTATTTGGTAGGACGAGGTACCTCCTTCCTACGAAGCCATTGATACAAATAAATACTAAAAATGAGCAATGTCAGTCCCATCAAATGACCTGCAAGAACATCAGTTGGATAATGCGCTGACAAAACGATTCGACTAAATCCTAGTAACAGAATAAAAATAGCTCCACTGATGCCTACAACCAAGCTTACTTTAAACGATTTATGCTTATTCAAGAGTAAATACGTAGCTAACCCGTAGGCTAATAATCCGGTCATAGCATGCCCACTAGGAAAACTATACCCAATTGCCTCAATTGCTGAATTAATGGAAGGACGTTCTCTTTGAAAGAAATCTTTTAATAATTTGTTTAATTCATTCGTCAAAATAACCATTGTAATAAGCAAGAGAGCCCCGCGATAATCACGATAAACAAACGCCAGCACACCAAACATGACAATCAGGAAGATGATGACCCCTGGTGTTGTTCCAAACCAGGTAATTACTCCAAATAGTTGAAAGACAAAGGACTCAGTTTCTGCGATAAAAAGATCTCTTATCACCGTATCAAAGCTTATTAATTTAGCTTCCTTGGCAATGTTCGCAATAATTAGGAAAGTAGTCAAACATAGTAAACTTATAGCTCCTACCCCAAGATGGTAATAAACAGGTCGTTTCTTTGACTCTGTTATTTCTGTATTTAACTTCATGTTCATATCAATTTTCTCCTTTTTGCTGTAATAAATGAAGCGCCTTGTTCGGATAATCGGTCATAATCCCATCGGCACCTTGTTCAAAAACATACTTCATCATTTCGATATCATTGATAGTCCAGTAATGAACAGCTATATTTCTCTCATGAGCATCGGCAATTAAACGCTTTGTAGTTAAATCCAATACGCCCGACTGTGTGGGAAGCTGAAGTGCTTTTTCTTTTAGAGGGTATAAATTTCCTAGGAAAAATTTATGTAGTAATATGAAGTTTCTTGATATGTTTGAAGGTGTGCTCATGCCAATTTCCCCATTATTCTTCTCGTAAAAGTAATTGGAAATTTCATCATAGAAGGAAACAATTAACACATTGTCTTTCAGATTAAATCGGTTTAACATCTCAGACACTTGATCCGCTAGCAACTCATCATTCTCTTTCAATTCAATCACCATTGGCATATGCCCAAATTGGTTCAAAACATCGGCTATTGAGGGGATATTCACGCCTTTTCCTCTAAAAGGAAAATCCCCTTCTGAACCAACGAAATCATAACCAGCATCGAAGGACTGTAACTCTTTAAGGGTATATTCTGAAATTCTTCCTTTCCCATTTGTTGTTCGGTCCACTCTTTCATCATGAAATACAACAACTTCTCCATCCTTCGACAACCTCACATCAAACTCAAGGATATCAACACCAAGCTTTTCAGACAATTCAAATGCCGAAATCGTATTCTCTGGCGCAATTCCAGCACCCCCGCGATGAGCAATAATTAAAGGGGATTCCTCGGTACGAATAAAAGGATTATCCTTCACTTTTTTCACTGGGATTAATTGCACTATCATCACTACTAACGTCAACGATATTACCCCAACTAACGCCCACTTCCTCCTTCTTGCGCGTGGCTTCTCCGTTCTTGTTACAATCTCCAACCCTATCTCCCCCATTTTACATTTTCCGAATGCCTTTTACTATTGTTGGTTTTCAAACTAGTTCATACATCCCGATATAGATAGACTTCTGGACATTTTTCGTATTCATCGTTTTTCTGGTTGGAAGTTCTGATATTATCTTACAAACAATAAAATACCAAAAACACCCAAATAATTCATAAACTCAACTTTCTATATTTTATCATTTTTAGTTCGTTAATATCGGCTATTATGCAAAAAATTTATACTATTCTGCCTTTTCAAGTCTATTCTTGGGGGTTTTTCAAAAATGCTTGCTTATTGACGTCTGAAAAAGTAATCATTTTTGCGAAAATTGCTGATAACATTTGGCTCCTTCCATATAGATTGATGCTTTTTTATATATTCTTCACAGAATCTTCCGTTGCGGTATTGGCTTCGTTCAAAAACAGACGAAATGATGCCGCTTAGCTTATTTTTCTCGAAGTATCTACTGCTTGAAATTAGCCTAATAAAAAACGCGAGTATAAAATGGTTGTCATTTTATACTCGCGTTTTATTGTAGGCTCTCTTCGTATATATTGTGGATTTTTAGTCTAATTTTAAATGGAATCCTGTTACGGATGAAAAACTGATCCGAAAAGCAACAAAATTTGCGAAAACAGCCTTTTAATACAATTATGCTATCTATTATCGACGTGAAAGAGTTCCTACTACTTTATCGATCGCTGTCCCAACACCGCTCTCACGGTTAGATGTCGTATGGACTGGAAAGCGCATTTTGATATCTTCATGTCCATTGGCCATCACAACTGGGTGTCCGACTTTTTCTAACATTGAAACATCATTAAAATTGTCTCCAATCGCCATGCACTCTTGCAGTGAAATACCGCGTTCTTTGGTGTACTGCTCAAGAGCAATGCCTTTTTGAGCATGTGCTGATGTGATTTCAATATTCTCACTACCTGATGAGCTAATAGCAATATCAGTAATAGTGGCCAGCTGCTCATTTGCCACTTTCAATTTCGCTGCTTGCATAGAGAAAGCTAGAAATTTATGAATATGAATGGATTCATCTTGAAACAACTGCTTATAGTCGTCAACCACTTGAATTAAGCCATTTTTAAACCGATTTTCTGCTCCATCACGGATAAGCTCAACCGGTACCTCTGGATTAGCCGTTTGATAAATATCTACGATGATATCGATACCTTTTTCATAACTCTCTGAATACGTTCCTGTACTCGTATACAATTCAAAGTAGATGCCTAGCTCATTTAATGTACTGGCGATATGTGCTGCTTTTTCACCACTCATGCTTTCAGAATAGAGAACCAATCCGTCCTTACTTCTAATTTCCGCCCCATTGGAACAAATAATCGGCAGCGATAAATTTACTTCTTCTAGAGCATATCGTGCTTCTTCATAAGAACGCCCCGTTGCAACAATCACTTCAATTCCTTGTTTCTGTGCCTTTTCGATGGCGTTTTTATTGTGCTCACTCACTTGTAGTTCATGGTTTAATAACGTTCCATCCATATCGGATGCAATACAACGAATCATTTCATGGCACCTCTTTATTAGTTTATTCCTCTTTATTCTAATGGAAGTTATCAGGTAAAGACAATCAATATGAAATAATGAGACGATATAGCTAGTGCACTATCTCAAAGTTTGCTCCAAAAAACGAGGAGAATCCTCTACTCCTCTTACACTAAGATCAACCCAAAGGCTCCTATCCTGCAGTTTGTGGCTCGTATTGAGCAAAATTCAGCTTTTGGATTTTTTTTGAGTCAAGTCCACGATATTGTGAAAAATTTTTTTATGTTTTAACCGGTTGTGCACATCTTTCCTTTTGCGCACGACTTTTCCCCTTTTATGCACGACTTTTCCGTTTTATGCACATCTTTCCTTTTGTGCAAGTCAAGTCCATAATATCGTGTGAAAAGTAGAATACATTTGTTAGGCGAAAGGAACTCGAACGTGCTTATTTATTAATGCTGTTTTCGCAAAGAGTAGGAAGCCGTGCTCTTTGCCTAACGAGGAATTTTCTATATAAAAAACCTTACCGTCTGCTTTGGGTTGTTTTCGTAAGCATTAATACTTACGAAAATAACAAAAAAAAAAACGAAGAACACACTCTTCGCCTTGTTAGCTTGTTTTTTTCAACCATTCGAAATCAATTCTGTCTTCGGTTTCAGTCAATTCATTTCTGTCTCTAGCTGTTGATTTCATTGCTTTACCAAAATAATGAGAGCGTCCTGATGTGGCCATTACATAGCCTTCTATCATCATGGCAACCGCTAACATTACCAGTGCAAAACACAAAATTGGAGCAAGAGGAATCCAAGGGGCGGTCTGAATCCAGTGAATCGAATCACCGATTAACCCCGACCATTCATTTGTTAAACTTCGAGGAGGATCCGACACTAGGCCATAGGATACCACTGTCCCTCCTAAAAATAGCTTCAATACCCCTAGATGAGCAAAAATAATTAAGGTTTGCATCATTTGTTGACCGAATAGAACAAAAAGCTTCTCTCTGAGCGCCGGGTAGATATGCTTCCTAATGATTCGACCATTACCTGCCCCAATTGTTTTGGCGCATTGAACATATTCTTTTTGATACACGATAGCGGTTTCGTTTCCAATCAAGGTAGCTAAGATGGGTACCGAGAGGGCGGCTAATATAAACACTTCAATACCAAGACGCTCGATTAACGTATTTTCGAATCCGTCCATTGGCATAATCAATATTGGCCGTAAAAGGTAGACCGCTACAATCGTTAGTGGAATAAAATGAAAGGAATCAGAAAAACCATTAATAAAACGCTTTTGCTTCCGGAACAAAGTGCCCAGTAAAAAACCTAGTGGAATCGATAGCACCATCCTCAATATTGCCACAGCAACCGCCGCAAGTATCGTGTATTTTGCTCCAATAATGACTTTGCCAAAGAGATCACGTCCCTCCTTATTCGTTCCAAATATGTAACTGCCAGTTGGTCCGTAAGGCGACGCATCGATAATCTTTCCATCATCTGAACGAAGGAAAAACTCTTGTCGAACTTCATTGTCCCAAATAATTGTATACATAAAACTACTCACAAGAAACAAGAAAATGATCGTAAAGCCAATTAAGAAAAGAGGTTGCTTTAAAGCCTGCCTCATAACATCACCTCTCCCTTATTTGCTTTTCTTTCTATAAGCCATTCTCCAATTGCATACAACACAAATACGGGGAGAAAAATAGCGATCAGCGTCACACTGACTACTTTTGGTTGCATATTTTCCATCAAAAACCATGAAATGCCAGGAACATTAAAGAGAAACTCGAGTACGAATAAGTTAGATAGCATAAACCAAATGATTTTTTTCGATTGAAAGAATACGGAAATAATCGCATTGGGAAACATATGTTTTAAGAAGATCGCCGTTTTACCAAATCCGATTGACCGTGCTAATTCAACATAATTCTGCTTCTCTTCATTCTCAAAGGTTAGCATACTTAATCGATAGAATTGAACGGTCGGCAAAATAGCAAGACAAAGAACTGGCATCAAATACGCTTTTGATTGATCAATCGTCGCAATTTCCGCTAGTAATACATTCGTTTTTTTGTAAAAGTACACCACAAAAAGCTGAAACATTATAATAATAAATAAATCTGGTATAGACTCTAGAAGATAGAATACCAGTTTAATATTCCGTCGTTTTCGCTCAGAAAAAAGCATAGTAATATAGGTTAAAAGCAGCGCTACACAAGCAGCTAAGACTAAAGCCCCTAATAAAAGAGTGAGGGAATACAGAATTGGTTCATATAAATAGGGAAACAGTGGGCGCTCAGCTCCCCTGAGTCCGTAATAGGTTAATTGATCTAGATTGAATATAGCAATAATAATCTCTTCAATAGCATCAAAGTATTGCTGCCAATTCAATTTCCACTCTCCTATTTCGGTTAAGAGATATGGAAGTGCTCCAATTAAAATAATTCCTATGCACGCTAATACTAACTGCATACTTTTATCCATTACTTTTCGCAGGAAATTCCTCATAGTTTCACCTCTCTAATTTCCAATTTAAAGTAATCTTAACATATTTGTGAATTTTGTAAACTATCTGAAAAAAAGAGAATTTTTTATTAATCACACAAGCATCGTAGCTCAATTGTTTCACTACACTGTTTTTAGCAACCCTTCTCTAACAACGCAATGATCCACTACACAATTTCTCCCCTGACCTTTCGCCACATATAAATGTTCGTCTGCTTTTTGAATAACGCCATCCACTTCATCCATACTTTCTGGATACGAAGCAACTCCGATTGAAATGGAAATCGAGATAGAAGTCAAAGGCGTAAGCTGAAATTTTGTGCTCTCTACGATTTTACGAATATTCTCAGCTAAGGCTATGACTTCTTTGTGATAACACTCTTCAACAATCAAACAAAATTCTTCTCCTCCATAACGAAATAACGAAGCGTTTTGCATATCTTCTGTATATTCATTGACGAGCTGACTTAGTTGAATCAGCACGCCATCTCCACATATATGTCCATAAGAGTCGTTTAATTTTTTAAAATGGTCAATATCAAAGAGCAAAACGGAGTATATCGTCGCGTCACCCTGATTGATAGAAGTGGTTATTCGCGAAATTTCTTCATCCAAGCTTCTTCGGTTTTGCAATCCAGTTAAATGATCGGTAATCGACTCAATTATTTTCACGTGATAGAGGTCGTTATTTCGCTTAATATATTCAGCAATAAGGAAGAATAATATCCCTGCTATAATGAAAAAAGCAAATCTTGCTAAGAAAAGGGAGAAAGAAACTGAAGAGAATTCAGGACTCCATAAAAAAGAGAGGATGATCACACTTTCTGAGAGAATACAGAATAAGGTGAATTTCCAAATTCGGTTTATTTTCCACTTGGATAGTAACGCAAAAACAAGACCTAGAAATAAAATCATTCCTGACCACCACAAGGTTGCCATATTCAAACTAAAAAAAACGATATTTCCAGTTGCAAGAAGGACTGCCCCCAAGACCGGAGCAGTAGGGCCAAAATAAGTAGCGAGTATTACGACGATCAGATGACGCAAATCAGTGATTGAGGTTTGATCAAATAAAGCCGAGAGTTGGACGAGTTCCCAACCAACAAGACCCGCAATTCCACCAACCAGCCAACTGATTCTTCCATTTTTCTTCATCTTTTGATTTCGCATCATCGCTCCCGCTACAAAGATAAAAAAAATAATGACACATATTTTCAAGAAAAAGATTTGTAACATATGATGTTCCATATGATCTCCCCTTCTTATCAGATTCATTTACACAAATAAATGCCTAAGATGCCTGCTCATTTACCATTAGCATAAGACAAGAACGGACTTGTCGAACCGGTGAATCATGGAGCTAGACATAAAACTATTAAATGATTTTAATTATTTATTCTCGCTTTTTAAAATAAAGCTCCGCTCAATAAGTCTTTATCCCTAAATCTAGGTAAAATATCCCATAGTTCTATTGTATGGATTTTCCTCTTTTCTTTCAATAGGTTTTGCAATTTAATCTATTTTTAGAATAAAATATATATTAAGACTTTAATGGAAATTAACTCGTATCTCTATCATTATGTATAAATATGAGTTAGAATCAGTGTTAATGAATTTTTATACAAGTCTATCAAATAATTAAATGAGGTGTATTATGACAACAAAGTTCTCGATCACACACATTCTTCAATTTTTACTTCCTTCATTACTCGGAATCTTTCTCTTTATGATTCCCATTCCGAATCCGCTCGATGAAGATAAAGCGTGGACCATTCCAGTGGCCATCCTTTCAGATTTCTTACAGTCGAACATCGGTCCAATCATTCCAGCTTTGATGACTATTCTCATCTTTATTACGGTAATTGGTACTCTTTGGGCAACACTCTTTAAGCCCACCTTTATTACTGAAAATCCTTTCCTAAATAATCTATTTAATGTTTCTTACGTCTGGACCTTAATTCGCGTTTTCGGAGCGGTTTTTGCGTTTATGACCCTTTTCGAAGTAGGACCTGAATTTGTCTGGGAGCCGAATACAGGTGGATTATTATTAGCTGATGGCGGCTTACTTTCCATTCTTTTTTCTGTATTTTTATTCGCTGGACTGTTTTTACCATTACTCCTAAACTTCGGATTATTAGAGCTTTTCAGTGCGCTATTAACACGGATCATGAGACCGCTCTTTACTCTGCCTGGTCGTTCTTCTATTGACGCCCTAGCATCTTGGTTAGGCGATGGGACCATCGGGGTGTTATTAACGAATAAACAATATGAAGACGGTTATTATACAAAAAGAGAGGCAGCCGTTATTGGCACAACGTTTTCAGTTGTATCGATTACGTTTAGCTTAGTCGTTATTAAAGAAGTCGGCTTGGTTGAATACTTTCTTCCCTTTTACGGGACGGTTGCATTAGCTGGATTTATTGCAGCGCTAATTCTTCCGCGAATTCCGCCGCTATCACGCAAGCCGACTACTTTTTACAATGGTCAAGAAGGAGAAGAAAATGCTGAAGTAGTTCCAAAAGGCTACTCTGCTTTAGGCTATGGTTTTTCAAAAGCCGTTCAACAAGGTCGTAAAAATGCAAATATCGGTCACTTCTTTAAGGATGGTACGAAAAATGTTTTGGATATGTGGCTAGGGGTTGCTCCGATCGTGATGGCCATCGGAACATTCGCTCTTATTATTGCGGAATATACACCGCTCTTTGGCTATCTTGGTTATCCGTTCATTCCACTTTTAGAACTTCTGCAAATCCCTGAAGCCGCATTAGCATCTGAAACGATTGTCGTTGGTTTTGCTGATATGTTTTTGCCCGCCTTAATTGGGAGTGGAATTGAGAGTGAACTGACTCGATTTGTCATCGCCTGTTTATCGGTCTCGCAATTAATCTATTTATCTGAGGTTGGGGGTTTAATACTAGGTTCTAAGCTTCCATTGAACTTACTAGACTTGTTCTTTATTTTCTTATTACGTACACTTATTACCCTTCCTGTTATTGTTGTTGTGGCACACTTACTATTTTAACCACATAATATTATACTCTTTCGAATCCGTCTCTGTTATTAAATTGAGTAACGATGGAATCCTTCATTTTGGGATTGATTTTGTCCAAAATGTTCCAAGACTGAACCGGAATCAACCGAATATTAAAAGGAATCAGGACATATGCCCTGATTCCTTTTTCATTTTTCTTAGTAATAACGGTTCACAGCCCTTTTTCACATCAAATCTAGCTTTTCACCATGGAGCATGATCGTGAGTGGGTCACCACTTACAAGCGTTGCGTTCACTTGATCGTCTCTCACTTCAAAATGGAGATGACGATTCTGGAAGACGATTGAAAAAGCATAACTTGTCCAATTTTCAGGTAGAGATGGCGCTAACGAGAGACCGCTTTCCTTGACTCTTAATCCACCAAAACCTTGAACAATGGCGAGCCAGGTCCCACCCATATTGGCCATATGAAGACCATCCTTCGTATTTCCGTGGGTATTATCTAAGTCCAGTCGAGCGGTTTCTTCAAAGTAACGATACGCTTTGTCGTGATAACCGACTTTGCTAGCCATGATACTAAAAATGCATGATGAAAGGGAAGAATCATGGGTTGTGATATTTTCATAATAATCATATGAGCGGTGAAGAACCTCTTGATCTTGAGCATCTTCCAATAAAAAGTGAGCGAGCACCGTGTCAGCCTGTTTACATACTTGATAGCGATAAAGAGTTAAGGGATGATAATGAAGCAGCAGTGGGTAATTATCTTGCGGCGTCGAGTCAAAATCCCATTTTTTCTTTTGCAAAAACGTATCATCTTGAGGATTTATCTTCCGCTCTTCGTCGAAAGGGAGATACATGAGTTCCGCTGCCTGTCTCCACTGAAACACCTCCTCCGCTGAAAGCGAAAGACGCTCACATAGTTGAGAAACAGCTTTTTCTTTCGACATCATATCAAATATAGTAACCGCCCATTTTAAGTTATGCTGTGCTAATAGATTCGTATAATAATTATTATTCACGATGCATGTGTACTCATCTGGTCCCGTTACTGCATCAATCCGAAAGTTCCCTTGATGAAAATGACCGACCTCCAGCCATAAGCGAGCCGTTTCAAACAATACCTCGGCCCCGTATCTCTCCATAAACTCAAGATCCTTTGTTGCTAAATAATATTGAATATAACTATAGGCGACATCGCCACTAATATGATACTGCGCTGTACCTGCTGGGTAGTAGGCGGAGCATTCGGTTCCCGAAATCGTTCGCCACGGAAAGAGAGCCCCTTGTTTGTGTCCCATTTCTTTTGCCCGATCTCTCGCAGCATCTAAAATATGATAGCGATATAGAAGTAAATTTTTTGCTAACTCTGGATTGGTCAATAAAAAGACAGGAAACATATAGATTTCAGTATCCCAAAAATAATGCCCCTCATAGCCTTCTCCGGATAATCCTTTTGCCGCTATATTTGAGTAGCGATCCTTGCCGACTGATTGTAATAGCTGAAAGAGATTAAACCGGATGCCTTCTTGAAGCTGTTCATCCCCCTGAATCGCCACATCCGCATGATTCCAATAAGATTGAAGATAGTTCACTTGCTTCTCTAGAAGGGTTGAAAAATCCTGATCCTCTAGTTGATTCGCTTTTACTTCTAGCAGTGGTAGAAGCTTTTGACCATGTCTAATCGTATCAACAAAAATGGACTTCTTTTCAAACATCACTTTTTTTTCTAGTGAGAAATGAAAATGAGTCTCTAACTTATGCCCCTCTTCGAATTGTTCTTTTTCAGATGGAAGGGATACTGTACAACTTGTATGAGAGGCAGATTTTAACTTGGAGTGATACGTCTCGACCTCGATGAGAGATGCGTTCTTCCTTTGCTCCTTAGCTATCACATGGAGACGTTTTGCATGTCCTGATGCTACACGGGGATCGTCTGCATTGACATAGTTCGTGACATCGCCAGTGACCGTCGACACAATCGTGACATGTCCCGTAAACGTAACAGGATCAATCGTAACCTGCTGACAAAATACTTCTTTATGGACAAAGGAAACAAGACGTTTAAAGGTAAGTTTGACTTCTTTCCCTAATGGAGAACGCCAGTGGATAGTTCGTTGCGCTAAACCACGATCTAAATGGAGAGCACGCTCATAGGCAAGAATTTCACCGGTAAACAGCGAAAATACTTCTCGCTCCGATCCGTTCCCTAAAAAGATGTGGATTGATTGTGTATCCATCACATTTAATAACTTCTGCTGAGTGTCTGGAAAGGCGTGAAGTTTCTCTCCGTATGTGATTTCAACATCATCGTAAAAGGCATTCAAATACGAGCCGCGAATAGATTTTCGATTCTGATCATAACCTTCCTCAAAATTCCCGCGAATCCCCAGATATCCATTTCCGGTAAAAAATAAACTCTCTTCATTTAATAGCTGCTCGTGATTAAGACTGTTTGAGGTGATTGACCAAGTCATCTGCTACACTCCTTGTATGTCGAAGAATTCAAAAAAATGTCTACCTTTATCCACTTCCATTTATTACTTGAAGTGTACCGATAATCTGTTTAAAATAATATTAAGATTTTCATTATTTTATTAAAATTCAATGATAAGTTGGTGAAATTTTGAAACTAAGCTCGATTCCTCCTACCGTAGTGAAAAAGTTTCTCCAAAAAAGAAATTCGTCTCAACAAAATTTATATACACACCCATCCTATTCCTTGGAACTGAAGTTAATAGATAGTATTTCACGTGGTGATTCGGAGCTAGCTCTCCTTACCCTCAATGAAATCAATTCAAATGAACGGGCTTCCTTAGCTAATCGTTCATTACGTTCCTTGAAAAACTCACTTATTTGCACATGCACATTATTTACTCGTGCAGCCATAACAGGTGGAGTCGTACCAGAAGATGCCTTTCATTTAAGTGATGTCTATATTGGAGAAATTGAAAATTTAACAACTCTTTCTTCATTACAAGCATTAGAATACGAGATGCTTGACTCCTTTATAAAGACGGTCAAAGGGCAAATGCGACCTGCTTATCATCCAGTGGTCAATAAAGCCCTTACTTATATCAAAGAACATATTTTAACTAGTATGTCTCTCGAAGATATTGCCAAGCATGTCCAAGTACACCCAAACTATTTATCTAGTTTGTTTAAGAGTAATGTGGGAGAGTCGCTTATTTCATTTATGAATCGAAAAAAAGTGGAGGAATCGAAATACTTCCTTCATCATTCAGAATCAAGTCTGCTTGATATTGCCCATTTATTCGGATTTTGCAACCAAAGCTACTATTCCTCCCTCTTTAAAAAGTATACTGGTACGACGCCGCGACACTATCGCAATCATTTTTTTGAATAAGAGTGTTTTCGCAAAGGATTTTGAACGTAATCACTGCCAGAGTAGACGGCTCTATTTATTGGGACGTTTTCGCAAAGATGGTGACTTTTCAATAGGAATATATCCCCTGATTTGTATGACTTCGTGCTCTATTCCTAAAGCGGAAGTGGCTGCCCTGCGGCGTCAGGCAAGTGAAGAACTCGGAGGCGATGCCTGCATCGCTGGAGGGTTCTTCATTTGACCCCGAGCCGCTAGCCACTGCAGCTGGATCCGTCTATTTTTAATGGAAATCAACAGTGAAATGGGCGATTTAATCAAAAATCAGATGAAATAGCCACAAAGCATATGAAAAGAGCTTTTCCTAAGGAGATATCTTTGATTTCTAAATAAAAAGTAAGAAATCACTCAAAAACCTTACTACCTGTTTTTTCTTTGTGCTTGGGGCAACAAAGCATATGAAAAGAGCCTTCTAAAAATAGGCAAGCTATTTGTTTGTCCTATAGCTTAATCAAAGGTCATATCTTCTTTTCAGCTGGGCCATGTTAGTAGCGCTGAAGTTTAATGCCCATCACTAGGCCAGATGGCTTTTTGAAGAAATCCCCTTGCGTCTTGGCCTTGCTGGGGGACTCTGGGCGGTGAGCATGTGCTTCTTCGTCGCGCCATTGATAACCTTCTCTTCACAGGTCACTCGAAAAAAAGTAGTATTATGACAGACTGGTTTCCACTTCATGAGGAGGTTGATGAGATTTTGAAAAAAGCCATTTTTTATTGGCGATTATTCTTTTTAATCGTCTTAATAAATTTTTTCCTTCTGGATATTATTAATCATTCCACTTTCTTCGCTGTACTTGCAGGTATTGTTTTTTTTCACGGTATTCCTTCGTTATTCGAAAAAATGAAGGAAAAAGACTAATGCCTATCTCCTGCCCAGTAAAATGTTATTAGGAAGGGATAGGTATTAGTCTTTTTCTTCTCTCTAGCAAAGAGGATAGCTTTTTTATTACTGTATCGAAACCCCGTTAAATAGATTCGTTTCAGGACATATTTTCGGTTTTTCCAGATGCATACCGCCGGCGACAAATCTCTATAGCAAAATGAATATGAAAGGCTCTTTTCGCATACTTTGTTGCTGTAGCATCCAAAAAGGATGGATTCACTCTTTTCTTTCTTCATTTCGGGTTAAAAATGATGCGAAAAGAGCCCTATTTAATGCACCGCTACTTTTGGATAAAGCAACCAATTCTTTAGTTCTTCAGCTGGCAATGGCTTGCTAAAATAAAACCCTTGAACATAATCACATTGGTTCTGCTGTAGCCATTGTAACTGTTGCTCCGTTTCGACTCCTTCGGCGACTACTTCAATCTGAAAATGCTTGGCCATGGCTAAAATCGCTTTTACAATTGCCTGGTTCGATGATTTTTCATCGACCTTGTCAATAAAACTTCGATCGATCTTAATGATATCTACCGAATATTTTTGAAGATAGCTTAATGAACTATACTCAACCCCGAAATCATCAATGGATATTGTAACTCCCATCGAATTCAACTCATTGAGGATTTTCTCAGCTCTGTATACATTGTCCATCGTCGTATTTTCTGTCACTTCTAATTCAAGAGCACATGGTGAGAGGTTCGTTTGTTCTAAAACATCCGCTACAATATTCGTGAATTGTTCATCATGAAATTGGCGAGATGAAACATTGACTGAGACCCGGAGGCCGGTTATCCCTTCTTTTTCCCATGCTTTCATTTGAAAACAAGCTTGCCTCAATAAATACTCGCCAAGAGGCACAATTAGACCTGTTTCTTCAGCTAACGGGATAAAATGATTCGGCGAGATGATTCCTTTTCGAGGATGAACCCACCTAACAAGCGCTTCAAACCCAACAATTTGAATGCTCTTAGTCGAGAATTTCGGTTGATAGTATAACTCAAATTCATTGTTTTTTAACGCTTGTCTCATATCTTCCTCTAGTTCAATTGGATTAATGACCCTTTCATGTAAATGCGATGAATAAAAGAAGCTGACACCATTCCCTTTTTGCTTCGCTGTGTACATCGCGATATCAGCTTTTTTTAGAAGCGTCATCATATCTTCACCGTCTTCAGGCGAAATGGCAATTCCAATCGAGGTCGATACATTAATATTATGCGCATTAATAACAACAGGATTTTGGAGAGAGCAATGGATTTTTTTTGCCACTCGTTGAATATCAATTTTCCCCTCAACATCTTTTAGGATGATAATAAACTCATCTCCACTCATGCGTGCAACAACATCTTCTTTCCCGATACATTTTGACAACCGGGCAGCAATTTCTATCAATAAAAAATCTCCATATGCGTGACCTAAAGTGTCATTAATGATTTTAAACCGATTTAAATCTAGTAACATAATTGCGTGTTTTCCGTCTTCTTGCTCCAAAACTTTTGTTGCGAAATTTTCTAAATAACGCCGGTTGGGTAAGCCGGTTAAATCATCATGATAAGCTATATATTCTATCTTTCTTTCGGCCTCTCGACTTTTCGTAATATCATAGACCAATGCATGTGCACCAACCACTTTTCCCTCTGTTATCACAGGTACAATGGTCACTTTGGTTAAAATATGATGACCTTTTTTATGAACAATATGTAATTCAAACTCAGATCCAAGGCCTTTTAAAGCAGCCTGAAACTTTTTAATGATCACAGGCAAATCCTCTTTTAGGACGTAAGGGCGGAACGATCTGGATAAAACATGATCCTGATAATATCCAGTCAATGTGAAAACATGTGGGTTAGTTTCGACAATTTCCCCGAGCGTATTAAACGTAAAAACGGCGATTGGGTTATTTTCAAACAAAGAGTAATACCAATCTTCTCGCTCTTTCAGGTTTTTCACTTGCTTTTGGAGTTTATTTTCAGCAAAGATATCAGGTATAAACCAAATAATGAGCATGGCTAGTATTTGGATCATATAGGAAACATAGATTCCACTTTCATTATGAAATAATCCTAAATCAAGTGATGATGATGGAAAAATAGAGTTTACAACCAAAATAGGAAGACCTGCGATAGCAAATCCCATCAGCCCGCTCCAAAAATATTTTTGTCCTTGAAAGTCATTTGTGGACGATTCTCTTGTAAGTTGCGTTAAAAAACGAAAAAAGGGAAAGGTTACTCCTGCAATTAAAATGATTGCCAACGCTACTTGCTCAATTTTAACCTCTAATACCTCCATACCTAGGAGGCTAAAGCTTGTAAAATTTCCTATTATTGTGTAGGTGGTAAATATCATCCCGTTCAGAAAATGTCTAAAAGCTTTTAGATAGCTTTTCTGTAATAGCCACATTAACGCATATACACCTACCAGCGTGATCCCAAAGTAAGAGAGTACAAAGATGGCGGCCCGCTCCATTAATAATTCTAAGGAAACAAAGGCCATGGTGAGAAAAGCATCGATCGTTAAGATAATAGCTACCAACAAAGCATCCACTTTAAGTGTCTTGGTCTGAACAGGTTTTGTCCCGTAAGACAAAACCATTTGAAAAACCAGATAACAACTCACACTGATTAATAGTGTGCTTATCAAAAGTGGTACCATATGCATAACCAGCATGTCTAAGTTCATCGATCTATCCCCCACTTATCATGTGCTATGAAAATTATACCATTATTTGTTGAAATTTATAGAAAAAACAGTTAATTTGTCACAGAGAACCTAAAAAAGAGCAGAATATTCTGCTCTTTTTGAAAAAGTAAGAAAATAATAATCTTAAAATAGTTTTTGTGTCTAGTTCCAGACGCCTTGAGGTCATATGTCAAGCACTGTCGTGAGGAAAAGTCCACCTCAGGTCAGTCCTCGCTCTATGCTTGTCGCCGATTAGCGGGCACTTTTTGTTTTAACTTTTCGAGCATGTCAGCCGTCATGCTTTGTAGGTTATATTGTGCTTTGAAGCCCCATTGAGCTGCGGCTTCACTTGCATCAATGGAATTCGGCCAGCTTTGTGCAATGGCTTGACGAATTGGATCAACCTTATAGCTCATGCGGAAATCAGGAAGATGTTTTTGAATTTCTGCTGCAACATCTTCCGGGGCTATGCTCATCGCTGTAACATTAAAGGCATTCCGATGAAGTAACTTTGAAGCATCTGCTTCCATTAAACTAACAATCGCATCTAACGCGTCGGGCATGTACATCATATCCATATTCGTACCTTCTGCGATAAAGGATTCATACGATCCATTCCTTAATGCTTCATAGTAAATTTCAACTGCATAATCCGTTGTTCCCCCACCAGGTGGTGCCACATACGAAACTAAACCTGGAAAACGGAGTCCGCGTGTATCTACGCCAAACTTTTGATAATAGTAATCACATAGCAATTCGCCCGCTACTTTATTCACACCGTACATTGTTGTTGGACGTTGAATCGTATCTTGCGGAGTAGCCTCCTTTGGGGTGCTTGGTCCAAAGGCACCAATTGAACTTGGTGTGAAAAATTTACAATTTAACTCACGCGCTACTTCTAGTGCATTGACCAGCCCTCCCATATTTAAATTCCAGGCTAGTAGTGGCTTCGCTTCTGCTGTTGCGGATAAAAGAGCAGCTAAGTGAATCACGGTGTCCACTTTATATTGTTTAGCAAGCTTCATCATTCTTTCACCATCGGTCACATCCAATAGTTCAAATGGTCCACCCGTCACGACCTCATGATCGATTTCACGGATATCCGTTGCAATGACATTGTCGGTTCCATAACTCTTACGAAGCTTTGCAATCAGTTCGGTACCAATTTGACCAAGAGCACCCGTTACAAGTATCTTTTTCATTTTCTTTCCTCCTGTACTCCCTTGATGTTAAGAAAGAATTCCTAATTCTTTCCCTACTTTTTCATAGATGCCAATGGCTGTATCCAGCATTTCCTTCGAATGAGCCGCTGTTGGCATGTTGCGGACACGTCCCGTTCCCTTTGGTACAGTTGGGAACACAATTGATTTAGCATAAACACCTTCTTCACTCAGTCGTTGTGAGAAGGCTTGCGTTAGTTTTTCGTCTCCTATTATACATGGTGTGATTGGCGTTTCACTTTCCCCTATGTTAAAGCCTAATTCTTTCAGCCCTTTTTTCAAATAATCACCGTTCTCCCATAACCTGTCATGAAGCTCCGTGGATTCCATCAGAATTTCAATCGCATGTTTACACGCCACCACATCAGCTGGAGTGAGGGCAGTAGAGAATAGGAATGGACGTGAACGGACTTTTAGCCAGTCAATTAACTCTTGTTTTCCGGCCACATAACCGCCAACAACACCAATAGCTTTTGATAATGTTCCCATTTGGAAATCGACCTTGTCTGACAGACCAAAATGCTTAACCGTTCCGGCCCCTTTCCCTAATACACCTGATCCATGGGCATCATCAACATAGGTAATTAAATCAAATTCCTCTGCAATTTCAACGATCTCAGGAAGTTTAGCAATATCGCCATCCATTGAAAAGACGCCATCTGTAATGACCATTACTTTGTTATATAAACCTGACTCCGTCGCTTCTTTTGCTTTTGCACGTAAATCGTCCATATCCGAATGCTTCACCCGGATAACTTTTGCACGTGAAAGACGGCAACCATCAATAATCGAGGCATGATTGAGTTCGTCAGAAAGAATCGCATCATTCTTATCCATGACAGCCGAAATCGCAGCCATATTACAGTTAAATCCTGATTGATACGCAATAGCAGCCTCTGTCCCTTTAAATTTCGCAATCGTATCTTCTAATTCTAAATGGACATCTAAGGTCCCATTAATCGTTCGAACCGCACCCGCTCCGACTCCGTATTCGTCAATTGCCTTTTTTCCCACTTCTTTCAAGCGTTCGTCCGTTGCTAAACCAAGATAATTATTGGAAGATAGGTTAATAAGCTTTCTTCCCTCAATCGTTATTATCGGTCCATTCGGTCCTTGCACAGGATCAATTTCATTGTAGAGCCCTTGATTCTTCAATTCATTTAAGTTAGTGTTTAAAAATTGTGTAAGAGTATGACTGGTCATTTTATCTCCTCCATTTTCCTGATATAATGTTTTTTGTTTGAACACAACTGTGCATTTGGAAAAAACACTTAAACCGTGTAATTTCTTGACAATTACGTATTTTTACCTGTTCATTATTTTACCATGTTTATATAAGACGGACAAAAGAAAAGCTAATTTAGATGACCCTCTTACTTTCCTCCTGCAGCCGTTATCCTATACTTGCTTTCGAAATACATTGTTAAAAACCTGTCATAATTAAATTGTGAACTGTTGAGCAACCGGATATATAATATAAGTATCTTGTTAATAGAGAAAAGGTGGATGTTATGTCAATCATTGAAATTTTAACAGCTTCTACTCCCATTTTAGCTGTATTCTTATTTTTAGTAATCCTTAAATTACCCGCCACAAAGGCGATGCCAATTAGTTTAGCCATGACAGCAATATTAGCTTTCTTCGTATGGAAGGTTCCTGTTTTACAGATTACCGCTGCGACGTTAGAAGGTTTGATTATTGCTTTTTCCATCCTATGGATTGTCTTTGGTGCCATCTTACTTTTGAATACATTAACGAATAGTGGCGCACTTGATTCCATTCGAAGTGGTTTCTCGACCATTTCAACCGATCGACGTGTTCAAGTGATCATTATTGCTTGGCTGTTCGGATCATTTATTGAAGGTGCCGCAGGATTTGGTACACCAGCAGCCATCGGAGCACCACTTCTGGTTGCGCTCGGCTTCCCTCCCCTAGCTGCTGTTTCATTAGCCTTGATTGCGGACAGTTCCGCGGTATCATTTGGGGCAGTCGGGACACCGGTCATTGTAGGTGTCGATCAAGGACTCCGTGAAGGAGCTTCTGTCGCTCAAGGGGTACAAGATGTACTCGGGGATGGAACAATGAGCGGATATTTGCAAGAAGTTGCTACTAGCGCTGTTTTTATCGACCTATTTGTCGGTTCCTTTATTCCGCTTATCTTAGTCGGTATGCTTACGCGCTTCTTTGGAGAAAACCGTTCATGGAAAGAAGGACTTGCACTATGGAAATTTGCTATCTTTGCCGGATTCAGCTTCACTATTCCTGCCTTTTTAGTGGCGACATTGCTTGGTCCTGAATTCCCTTCCATTATAGGTGGACTTGTTGGACTAGCTATTGTCGTCCCTGCTGCAAAAAAAGGGTTCTTGTTACCCGAAATAACGTGGGATTTCCCAAAATCTGTTCAAGTTAAAAAAGAAGCATCAACATCTACTTCCAAACAGATGCCACTCTATCTCGCATGGGTGCCATACTTATTTGTCGCTCTTTTCCTTGTGCTGACACGATTAGAAATTCTTCCTTTAAAACAATGGATGTTATCCGTAACCGTTGGCTGGAATAATATCCTTGGAACGGATATCAGTACGTCCTTTGCACCCTTCTATTTACCGGGTACAATCTTTCTAGTCGTTGTATTACTCACAATTGTCCTGCATAAAATGAATGGAGAACTTGTCAAAAATACTTTTACAACTTCAGCCAAAACAATGGTTGGAAGTGCCATTGCACTTGGAACAGCCGTCCCAATGGTACGTATTTTCATTAATTCTAGCATCAATGGAGCCGATCTAATGAGTATGCCGATGGAGCTTGCTTCTTTAGTTTCAGGTTTAGTTGGAAACGGATGGCCGCTTGTCGCTCCACTGATTGGTGCACTTGGTTCTTTTATTTCGGGAAGCGCAACATTTAGTAATATGATGTTCTCACTATTCCAATTTAGCGTTGCCGATCAAATTGCCGTCGATCAACAGCTAGTACTCTCTCTACAAGTCCTTGGAGCCAACGCCGGAAATATGGTTTGTGTTCTCAATGTCGTCGCTGCTGCCTCTGTAGTGGGAATGGTCGGGAAAGAAGGAACGATTATTCGGATGACCCTCGGACCAATGCTCTATTACGCTGCAATGTCTGGGATCATTGGCTCCATCCTAATATTTATTTTTTAAGCGAGAGCTATCCCCTAAAAAGCCAAGTGTAACCGTCAGTTGTTGACCGTTGCTCTTGGTTTTTTAATGCTCTTTTTCTACATATTATTACTGCTTCATCTGATTTTTAACTAGATCCTCCATTTCGCTGTTGGTTTCCAACAAAAACAGACGAAATGATGCTCGAAACAAAGCCAAATCATAGATGATAAACTGATATGAAAAGCAACAAACTTAGCGAAAATAGCCTTCAAAACAGACGAAACGATGCTCCAAAACCGATGATATTCACGGTATATATGGTTGCGAAAAGCTATATTGTCTGCGAATTCAGCCTATTTATATGTTTCGAGCCTTCTCTTTTGCTCAACGGGGCAAGTGGTTCCTCTGAAATAAATTGTCTGACTGCTTGTGGGTTTGTTTTTGAATACTCCCTTAAGGCCCAGCCAATTGCTTTTTGGATAAAAAATTCATTTGAAGAGTGATGAAGCTTGATGTAACGAAAGAGGGTACCTACATCGGTAGCGCTTTTATACTTCAGTTGATAAAGAAGAGCCGTCCGGTTTAGCCACATATGATCACTATGAACCCACTTTTCAAAAAACTGATTGCTCTCTTCAGGATAGACAAGACCAATTCCGCCTGCGGTTCCACTCGCTAAATGATCCACTGTATCCCACCACGATTTGGTCGTGATCAGAAATTCAAGCAAAGGCAGATGACTGACCGTTAATTTTTTCTTTTCCTTGTCTAAAAGTGCTAAGGCTATATAATGAAATTCACGTTCAGGGGCAAGCCATAGCTCCTTTACCACTTGCTCAAGATCAACAATTGTTGGTTTCCCACAAGAGTGTTGATTAACCAATTAAATCCATTAAAAAACTACAAAAAAGGACGCCCTTTTAGTAAAATTGTTGTTACGACACAAACAATTTAAAAAGGAGCGTCCCTATGAAACAGTCTACCACTTTCCCAAATTTGATTCAAAA
>NZ_JAYKTS010000042.1 GCF_037024155.1 Bacillus sp. 2205SS5-2 | reverse complement strand
GGTTTCGATATACCATGGTTCTGTAATATGAAAGAGACTATCAATATCTTGGATTTCTACCTTCATTCCGAATCACCTACTAGTTCTACTATTTTAGTAACCAGTATGGACAGGGGTAAATCATTTTAAACAGCGAAGAAGCAATTTTATGTAGCATCGAGTTTCAGTAACATTGATGCAGTTAACTATGTTACTAATCAATTAGTTAGCAAAGGGTACGTTCATACTTATGATTGGACAAAAAATGCAAGAATGAAGTCAGAGCAATCTTTAGCATTGAAAGATTTAAAAATGATTGCTCAAAAAGAGAGAAATGCAGTATTAGAAGCTGATTTTGTTGTCATTTTATTACCAGGGGGAAAAGGTACTCATATTGAATTAGGTATTGCACTTGGTCAGGGTAAGAAGATTTATCTATATTCACCAGATGGAGCCATAGACAACTTGGAAACAACGAGTACTTTTTACCATTTGCCCGATGTAAAGAAATGTTATGGGACCCTCGATGATTTATTAAAATGGATTACTAACTGAATAGAATACTTAATTACAAGCATTGGCTATATGTAGTTCTTATTTAGTGATATTCCATTAGCGGGGCGTTTCTTTAAAAAGAAGGAAAATAATTCTAACAGTCTATTAAATATTAATATAATTTTTTTAAGAAGGCTTGGAAGGGGTTTCATCTTGAGTATAACGATTAATAATTATCATGATTTATTAGAAATGCTCGATGAATGATTAAGAGAATCCTATAGAGTAATACCAATGGATATCTAAAGGAGAAATATTTTAATGTTGATAACTATTGAAAAAGCTGTCATTTCGGAAGCTGAGAAACTAACAGAAATAACGAAAAAAACTTTTGATGAAGAAGCAAGAAAATGGTTGCCAAGAGCCAGAGGGACGGACCCTCTGGCTCTTTAAAAGTCGTTTGTTAAACAATCGGAGGCTCGATAGCTGAACAGTGGTTATCACTTAGGAAACTGGTGCAAGATTGCACGGAACGTTATTCTATTAAGGGGTGAGGATCGGGTTTTTGGTATTTCTTAATTTTATTTTTAGGAATATTCTTAGTTGTTAAAGGGTTGTGTGGGAATAAAAAAATTGGCTTGGTATTTATAGGGCTCTTATGTGTTGCGTTCTCAATATTTATGTTTACTCCAATAAGTGATGAAATCATTTCGGAATTATTTAATTTGGATTAGAGTATGGAATAGATATTCACTGAACACCTACTAGATATTTCACAAATGGTGCTAAAGTAAAAGAACAGTAATCAGGTGTATCGGAAGTTAAGTAACAAAAGAGTTGAAGCACCAAATATGAGTAACATTTGGGGGGGGGGATATATTGAGTACAGTTGTTTATATGGTGAGACACGGCGAATCGCCAAAAGAGGGAAATGAAAGAACAAGGAGATTAACAGAAAAAGGTTATATGGATGCTCAACGAGTAACTGACATTTTGAAGAAAGATAATAGAATTGATGTAGTTGTTTCAAGTCCGTACATACGTTCAATATCAACTGTTAAAGAGTTAGCTCAACAGATAGGGCAGGAAGTTTTAGTTTTTGAGGATTTAAGAGAGAGGAATTTTTCATCTAAAGACAGAAGATTAGCTGATAAGGAACTACATCCACTTTTGGAAGAGTCCTTTCTTGATTCAAATTACTCTTTTGAAGGAGGGGAATCAAATGCTGATTGTCAAAAAAGAGCTATAAAAGTTTTAAAAGAACTATTAGCCACTTATAGAGATAAGGAAATAGTGATAGGAACTCACGGGGCTGTTATGACCTTGATGATGAGATATTTTGATAGCACCTATGACTTGAATTTTTTACACAGTACATCCAAACCTGATATTTATAGAATGGAATTCAATAAACAGGACTTGGTGAATGTTGAAAGAATATGGGGAAAAGTCTAAGTATCTTGATTTGAAGTCTTCCACAATCGGAGGGCATAAGTTTAGGAGTGAGTTAATGTTTAAGAAAGTTTTCTGGGAACACAAAGAACAGTCGGGATCTGAATACTTAAGAATTAGCGAAAATGATACAAATATAATAGCAGAAGGATTAGTACTTTTTACATACAAAAGAGATGCGTATAAATTTTCATATGAGGTTATTATGGACATTAATTGGCATACTAAAAGAGTTGAAATAATTAATCTTGAACTTAATGAAAAACTTCAATTGGATTCAAATTGTAAAGGGAAATGGTTTTTAGAAAATAGTGAGTTATTAGAAATGGGTGGAGTGATTGATATTGACATTTCTGTTACCCCATTTTCAAATACGCTTCCAATTAATCGATTCAAATGGGAGCTAGGACAAGAAAGAAACTTTAATATGCTATATATTGATGTTCCAACTCTGGAGTTTATGAAGCTACAACAACAATACAAATTTATAGGAAGTTCGGATAACGGAATTAGAAAATTTCAATACAAGTGTAGAGATTTTGAAACTGTTGTTACAGTGGATCAGGATGGATTAATCATTGAATATCCTGATGTTTTTATTCGAAGATATTGAGAATAATCTTCATATTAGGTCTTCCAGAATAGGGGGCGTTGATCTAAGGAGGATTAACGCTTCTTTTGTTTAATATCTAACTGTTGGGGTGTTGCATTACTATCCCGAAATTAATAATCTAGTTGGTCTGTATAAGGAGTGCTATATGTATCCATGTGCAAAAGCTTTAGGCTTAATTATTTTTGAAGATAAATTACTTTTAGAGGAGTATGAGGACATTCATTCAAGGGGAGCTGGGTACTAGTATCGTCCAATTGGTGGCACTACTGAGTATGGCGAGAGTTCTGAAGAGACAATATTAAGAGAATATAAAGAAGAATTAGGTGCTGGAATAAATATTAAGAGATATTTAACTTGTCTTGAAAACATTTTTAAGATAAATGATGAAATTGGGCATGAATTATTTCAGATTTGCTTAGTTGAATTTATAGATAAGAACTTATATCAAAATTTTTACCTTTCTGTAAAAGAAGGAATTAGAAAATCTTACGCTAAATGGGTTCCAATTAAAATGCTTTGTTCTGGAGAAAAGATTCTATACCCTAATGGATTAGTAGAAATACTTAGGAAAGTAACCTAGAATCTTTGTTCCATTATCGGGTGCGTTATAATGGTATAAGGATCACTGAAATAATCAAATTTTTTATGGAAAATGATTCAATTTAACTTAGTTAGAAGCGTATTTTGATCAATCTTTTTGCAAAACAAGCTTTCTCTTTTTGTTCATTTATCAGGTTTGTCAGTATCAATTTGATCAAACATTATTACAAACCAACATTTGCTAATTGATACTAAAACTTTTTATATACCTCTGCGTAAACTACTTTCAATTGGTCCTTAAGTTGCTTGTTGTCATCTTCTAATCTCTTAATCTTCCGTTTTAGTGATTCAATAAGTGCATCCTTGTTGCTCTCATTCATTACTCGCTTGACTTGATTAGGTGCTTGTGATTGTTGTTACCTTAATACTTCAATCCATTTACGTATATCTGCATTATTGTTTAGCGTTGCTTTTGTCACACCTGATTCACTTGATACGCTGTTAAAATTTATTCTTTCATTTGTTCGTATCAGCCTTTTAATAGCTTCATCTACTTTCTGATAAGTGTTTGCTTTCCGTTGAGCATGGATAGTTTTTAAGTGAGCTGAACGGTCATATTCAGACATTTTTTACACCTATCTTTCTCTTTATCTGCCAAAGATAATATTACCCTCTTGAATGGTACTTAAAACATCTTTATCACGTTGTAAATTTCTTTCATTTTTCTTTGTTATATCTTCACGACCATGTTGTTTTGATACCTCAATTGCTTTGGTAGTAGTTTTAATAAGTAATTGATACTTTTGCTCATCCAGATCCCGGAGTAAAAATGTATGAATATAAGTATGTAAAGACTTCCTTGGGTGGTTTATTTACATCCCCGGAGCACAGGGGAGTCTTTGGTGAGTATGCATCAAAAGGCTGGAAGTTAGTACAAGTTTAGCCTTTAAATTATAATAGTCATGGAAAGCCTAGAGAGTATGAAATAATATTTGAAAAACTTTTACCTGAATAGGAGTAAGAAGCTATGTATCTACAGAAACGGCGAATGTGAGAAAGGAATAGATATCATGGATTCGTTTCCCATTTGAAAAGGTATTCAAGAATATCGGTGTACCGTTCCTCTGGCTCTTTTCATGATAGGTAACTTGTCCCTGCCAGCTCGATGAATAAGTACCACAAAAGCTAAATTTGTGGTGGCTCTTTTATAATTGGTTCAAATAGATTCGTATTTCAGTGAAAGCAAATGCCATTAGAATGATTGACGAATTTACCATTTAAAAATGAAGCAATCGTCTCCAATGCAAACCCATCCGCTTAGTCAGCAAGATAGCAACTATTATAAGAGAAAATGGAATTAAAGATGAATAATTATGGTAGGCGATGTCAATAAAACATACCGGGAGAACCGTACCCATGGACACCCACAATACATAATTTGAGGTTGGAGGAATGAATAATGGATACAACACAGCAAAACAGCGATGCTTGGGACAAGAAAGTGGAAGAAGGTTCTAGATACACAAAACCTGTCAGTAGTGAAGTCATTGAAAAAAGTAGGAATGGTGAGTGGGAGATCATTGTCACGACTGAAAAAACTGTACCAAGAACTTGGTTTCCAGAATCAATAAAAGGTTTGAAAATATTGTGTTTAGCTTCTGGTGGAGGACAGCAAGCTCCAGTCCTTGCAGCTGCAGGAGCAAATGTAACCGTATCAGATATTTCAAAAAAACAGTTAGAACAAGATGAAAGAGTTGCGAAGCGGGATGGACTGACGTTGACAACGATTCAAAGAGATATGACTGACCTTAGCGATTTTTCGGATGGCTATTTCGATATCATCGTCAATCCAGTATCGAATTTGTTTGTAAAAGACGTTCATCCCGTTTGGGAAGAAGCTGCAAGAGTGTTGAAGAATAAAGGAATTCTTATTACTGGGTTTACGAATCCTTTATTATGGATTTTTGATGACAACCAAGAAAGAAAAGGGATACTTGATGTGAAACATTCGATTCCTTCTTCTACACTAGATTATTTGCCAAAGGAAGACGTTCAGCATTATATTCAATCATGTCAAACGATCGAATATGCCCACACGTTGGAAAATCAAATCCAAGGACAACTAAATGCTGGTTTTGTTTTAACAGGGTTTTATGAAGATGATTTTGGGGGCACTAGAATCATCGATAAGCATATTAAAACGTTTATGGCGACGAGGTCGGTTAAGGTACAAATAGAATAGGGAAGAGCCAGAGGGACGGACCCTCTGGCTCTTTTTGAGAATGAAGAGATTTGGCGATAGGCAGCTCTTGTGGTAACTCATTGAAAAAGCCACCACAAATCTGAATTTGTCGTGGCTCTATAAAAATTGATGCTAATAGTTTCGTAATTCAGTGAAAATAAGCACCGTTAGAAAGATCGACAATAATAACCCTCTATAACATGTTAAGCAATCGTCCCCAAAGCAAAACCTTCCGCTTAACCAATACGATTGCAGATGAAAAAGAGAAGATACAATTACGCAAGAATCATTATGCTATGCAATGTCCATGAGTAGAAATCTAGCTCAAGTTGTGAAGAAGGGAGGAGAATTTTTGATGGGGTTAAAGATGAAAAGGGGGCATTGTCTCTTTTTCCTCCTCCCTTTAAACTAGCCTTTAATAGTATTTCTCACCAAACATACCGGAAGAACCGTCCCCATGGTCCCCCCCCATGGTCCCCCAACGCAAATAATAGTTCAACATATTGATCTTCTTCATTGAAAAAAAGTTGTGTAAGATCGTGAATTTCGATGATTTCTCCGCTGAGGGTGAGTTCCTGTTTTTGAGCAAATTCATGAATTTCAGGGAATGATGTATGGGTATCACTTAATTCTTCTCTTTTAAAGAAGCACTGAATAAACGATTCATGCTCGAAAATGAAATCTTCTTTTTCGGTTACTTCAACGTATAAATCATGATTATCCTGCTGGTTGTTCATACTTGTAAGGAACAGTTGTTTTTCTTGTAGCATATCGCTGACGGAGAATGTTGATTTAAAGGCAAGAGCTACTTTTTTTAATTTAAGTTTTCTTGATACAAGTTTTGGCTGATGAATGGTAATCACAGGTGTGTCAATGGCTTTGGATAATACATTTCGTTGAAAGGTCAGCAAGTCAATTTGCTTGTCCATTAGTGATACTTGATCTTCTAGCATGGATTTTTTTTGCTGTGAATTGGTTTCGTTCAGGAGGGTTTCAATCGATTGAAGACTCAGTCCTATATCTCGATAAAAACGGATTTTGAACACATTGTAAAAGTCCTCATCAGTAAAGATGTGATAGTCACTATCGTCCCTTTCAATTTCGATTAGCCCTTTCTTTTGCCAATGTCTAATGGTGTCTTTACTAATTCCCATAAACTGACTGATTTGGCCCATCTTATATCGCATTCGTTCCAACCTACTTTCGCAAAATAATATTATTCTAAAACTTTTTATTGACTGTTGACTTGGTCCATACTTTATCGTTTGGACTGAGGTGAAAAAATGAATAAACAACAATTTTTAGAAGTTTATCGAGAGTTCTCGCATCGTGTCATCACGACGAAACTTGTCATGGCACTAGCAGGGAGTGCCGATCATGTGATTGCGGCCATGTTTATTAGTTCGGGCGTTTTAGCTGCACTGACATTAATTACCCCGATGCTCTTTTTTGTTTTTGCATTTGCGTTTATGTTTGCATCGGGATTAAGCTCGTATATCGGCCTATTAATTGGGAAAAAGGAGATTAAGAAGGCGAATCAATCCGCCAGTTTTATTGTTCTGATCTTTACGGGGATTGCACTAATATTATCGGGAGTCACAGCTGTGAATGCAAGCAAAGTGGCTAGCTTTTTAGGAGCGACTGGGGAATACCATCAAATTGCAACTACTTATTTACGTTTTGTATCGATCGCATTTTTCCCGCAAATGGTTTCCATCGTGTTAGATGGATTGGTCATGAATGATGGAAATCCGAAATATAATTTTCGGGTCAATATGATTACCATGTTTATGAATTTTATCTTAAATGTAGTTTGGGTCGTCATCCTGGATTATGGTGTATTTGGCTTAGCGATCGCCACGTTAATCAGTCATAGCTTCCATTTATTAGCCAATCTTTATTATTTTATTTGGCGCTCAGACATCATTAAACTACGAAAACCGAAGAAGAACATTTATGCCCTTCAACGGACTTTATATAATGGAAGCAGTGACTTTTTCGGTGTTTTTATTGAAGCGATTATGTTGTTTGTCGTGAATCAGGCGATTATAAATCATTTATCGGGGCAATACTTGGAAGCTTATGCGGCTTCTGCCGTCTTTACTCTTTTTATTTCAAAAATCTATCTCGGATCACAATACGGGCTCCTACCAGTTGCCTCTAAAATGATGGGGGAAGAGAGATACACTGAATTGAAGCAATTGCTTGTTTTTTCCGTCAAAAGAAGTGCCATCTATGCTTTTGGTTTTTATCTTGCCCTCATTCCATTCGTTTGGCTAGGATTACCTTATTTCTTAGAGGACGCTCAGTTCGTGAACATCGCATTCATGCTTTACTTGGGCGTTGGTTTCGCCGTCGTTTGTTCGAATATTGGGATTCAATCATCGATATTCTTTACTTCTATCAACCGACCGATGGAGTCGTTGGTGATTGCGATTATCAGAACACTTATTTTAATCCCAATATTTAGCTATACAATGATTGGATGGTTGAAATTGTCTGGTATCATGATGGGATTTTTAGTTCCTGAATTGATTATCTCGGTAGCATTCTATGTTTATTTTAAAAAAATCAAATTATCCGCTTTAAGTGTGTCTGTTTGAGCGTAAATCTAGCCATTTTTACAAAGAGATTAGCTTCCCAAAGCGTTCATTTGACGGGTAAAAAATAGGATGGGACATTCTAAAAAAGTAGAGGAGGGCTTAAAGGATGAACAATTATGACTGGAATATTCGAAAAGCGGTCACCAAAGATGCGAAAAATCTAAAAACTTGTATGGAAGAAGCCTATGCAATATATGTAAGTAGACTTGAAGGTCAGCGGTTGCCGCCGATGGATATTGATTATGTAACCGAAATCGAGATGTATCCTGTCTGGGTTGTTGAATACGAGGAGCAAATTGTCGGTGGGTTAATCTTACAGTTTGAGGATGCTTATGCCAAATTAGCTAATATCGCCATTCGACCTGATTTTCAAGGGAAAGGACTAGGAGAAAGGCTAATGACTTTTGCTGAAAATGAAGCAATCAAAAGAGGTTACAAAGAAATGAAGTTAGCTACCCACGAAAAATTGAGTGAAAATGTTCTCTACTATCAACGGTTAGGTTGGGAAGAGACTGAGCGTGATGAAATGAGAGTATATATGAAAAAGCCCTTAGTGGGTTGAGATGACGTTCATTTATTCATAAGGAAACACACTTCAGAATAGAGTTTCTAAGTGTGTTTTCTTTTTGTGTATATTTTAACTAAGGCTCATTTCGTATTAATTGTTGTTTTAATAAAAAATTATATGAAAAGATGACCAGTAGTATAGTGATGTCAAGGAAAGTGAGCATTTGCTAATAATAGCCACAATCCTTGCGAAAACAGGCTTAACTAATGTGAATGAAGTTCTGATAGAGCCGGGGGAACCGTCCCCATGGTCGACCCCATGGTCGACAGTTCTAACTGACCGTCTTAATACGTAAAGTTAAAAAGAGGAGTGAACCCCTCTCTTAATTTTGTTAAGGAGTGTGACGGAATGGACAATAAGTGGGAACAACTTTCACAAAAAATTCGGTTACTCAATCAAGAACAAGATGAAATGATCGCGATCTTAACAGAACAGTTGCTGAAAAAGAAAGAACAACAATCTGAGCAAATAATTAGCTATTTTACATACTCTGAAAATGTCCTCCACCGAGACGAAGTCGAATTTCTGCTGTTCGGTTCTTATTATATTAAAAACTTAGGCGACCATCCCCTCACCAATCCTCATATTTGTTTAAAACTTTCAAAAGATTCACCGTTTCGATTGTCAGGTAAGTTCACTCAACCTCATTCCTCTCTTCAAAT
Source organism: Bacillus sp. 2205SS5-2 (assembly GCF_037024155.1). NCBI lineage: Bacteria > Bacillati > Bacillota > Bacilli > Caryophanales > Bacillaceae > Bacillus > Bacillus spongicola. The sequence continues at coordinate 21,230 of NZ_JAYKTS010000042.1, read as the reverse complement.
GGACAATAGGCAATTATGGGAGCGAGTAAACGACCAGCAAAACCGAGATGAATATTGGCTAAAACCCGTTCAAGTCAAACAAATAAAACCAAATGAAGTCCTAACCTTCCCGCAGTTCCAACTGAATTGGTCACAGTCCACGAATTACACCGCTTCCCTTGCTGGGTTTACGTATTGCGATGAATACCCAGACGGGATTCCAGCTCTAAATCAAATAAGTGTGTCAGCATCCTTTGGAAAGGGAGGAGAGTAACATGGATTCTTTCAAGAATGATGAGTATGAAATATTAATTAAACAATTGCTGAAACAACTTCTAAACGGCCAAATGAAAGAAATCAACGAACAACAATCCCCAACGAGTAACAGCTTGATCATTCTAGATCACCAAACGATTCAGCTCCTCTTACTCACCCAGTTATTGAATAAAGGGAATCAGCCTTTGCCTGATTCTCAACATGCGACCGAGTCGAGTAAAGTACCTGATGAAATATTGGATTCGTTGGACCAAATGATTGATTCGAATCGAAAGAAGTTTGCAGAGCTTATGCAAATAGTGACTAGTGAGAACTGAATGAATCTCATTCAGGTAACAATGATTCGTGCATCACTGCTTTTTGACCGATGAGGAACCATCTAACCTCCTGCACATATAATTGAAGTAGGTTATGCCAAAAATAGGCAATTCAAGGAGTGGAAATGATGAATTCACCTCATTCGTCAACATCAAGTAAAAAACTGAAGGACACTGTGCAACTTCAACAATTACTCATCCATTATAAATCTGAAGTGTTGAAATACAAAAATATAGTGGCGGATTATCAAGAAAACTATCATTATTCGATGTTAGGGAAATTAAAAAATCAAAATCTTAAATTAATTGTGGAAAAAGATGCTCTTGTGACAGAAATTGAAAATAAAAAAGAACAGCTTCAAAAATTGCCGAAAGTTGCAAATGAACTCATCCATTATCAAGGTCTTTACGAAAATCTACTAAACTTATCCGAACAGAAAGACGCGGAAATCAACACGCAAGCTGAACAAATCGAGCAGTTAGAAAACACGGTTTCAACAGCAATGGAAAAAATGGATAGCCAAGAGGCAATCATTCAGCAATTGAACGATGAAAAGGTTGAATTAAATATTGTAAATACACGTATCAACAAAGGTTTAGAGAGCTTACAAACGGTAAATAAGGAGCAGAAGCAACAGAATCAAATACTCGTAGAAAAAGTTCAAAAAACAGAAGAAATAAATCAGATTCTCCAAAGCAAAAACAATGAATCGAAGGAAACAATCGAATCGAAAAAATCAGACGTAAGGAAACTACGTAGCGACTATAAATCCATCGAAGAACGAAATATAGAACTGGAAAATCAGCTGCACCTATTATCGAATCAGCAAGAAAATAGCATAAATGAAAACAAAGAGCTGCATAATCTATGTGAGAAACTTAACGAAGAGCTTTTCTTATCTAAGTCAATGCAGGATAAAGCAAATGAACAATACGAAGATCTCCAAGGTCAGATTAAGCTATTACAACATGATTTTATCCAGACTAACGAAGAGCTAAAGAGTGCTCTGCAAAAAAAACAAGAGCTATTATATGAAATCGACGAGTCAAAACGATTAGTTGATGAAATGTCTGAACGATATGATTTACTCCACTTTCAGCATAGTCAATTAACCGATGAGGTCATTCAATTGAAAGAAGAACTAAAAGGAGAAAATCTTCAAAGTCAAACCATAATGAAAGACATCGATGAACAGCAAAGGCTTCTTGCAGATATGTCTGAGCGTTTTGCTGAGCTTGACCATAAATACCTAATATTAACTGCTGAACTCGCGCAATCGAAAGAAGAATTAGAAATCGCGCATAAACAAAACCAGGACTTGATTCAAGAGTCAGAAGTAAAACAACGATTGATTTCAGAAACGTCTGAACAATTTGCTGAACTGAACACTAAGCACCACCAACTAACCACTGAATTCAAACAATCAAGAGAAGAATTACACACTGCTCATCTGCAAACACAATCCACAATAGACGAACTTAAAGAAAAACAACGATTGCTTATTGAAGCGTCTGAGCTAAATGCTGTGTTGAGTACGAACAACTCAGATTTAACCACTGAACTCACTCATACGAAAAAAGAACTAAAATCTGCACTTTTCGATAAACAAACCATCAAGCATGATTTAGAGGAACAACAACGACTCGTTGCAGGAACGACTGTGCAATTTGCTGAACTGAGTACCAATCACCTCGAATTATCTACTGAATTTGTTCAAGTGAGTAAGGAATTACAATCAACACTTCTTGATAAACAATCTTTGTTAAATAATCAAGTGGAACAGCAACGACTTCTTTCAGATATGACTGAGCGGTTTACTGAGCTGAAAACTCGATACGACCTACTAACCACTGAAATTACGCAATCAAAGGAAGAATTATACTCTTCCCAATTAGAAAAACAATCCATTATACATGAAGTCGATGAGAAACAGCAACTCGTTGAAGAAACGTCTGAACGCTTGGCAGAACTCAATTATCAAAATCATCGATTAGCCGAGGAGCTAACACAATCGAAAGAAGATCTAATTTCTGCTCATTTACAGCAAAAACAAATTACAGAAGAATTAGATGAACATCTTCAATTAATTGGAGAGCTACTAGAATTAATCGTAAATCATCAAAAACAACTTCAGGAATTCAAAGAAGCCCCTGTAAACCAACTAGTAAATCCAGAACTCCACTCCATCTTTTTACAAACAGAAAATAATGCCCTTTTCGAAGAAGATCTTTCAATGGAAGAAGTCTTAATTGATGTTCAATTCAATCATCTTGAAAAAACAGAAAGTTTCCAAGGTATTGAAGAAACTCTCTTAGATTTATTAGCAATATCCTTCGAATCGGATGAACATAAGGAGACTAAAAACGTCCTTCTGGATGAATTAGAATTAAAACTAAGTGAATTAAATCAAGAAATCATGAATCTTGAGAAGAATTCTCCAACCGAGATCTCAACAAAGGAATAAGCATAAGAGGACTCCATAGAGAGGGATACAACACGGTATTTTTTTCATAAATAAGTTATGAATGACATTTTGTTGGTTCCATCCTAATAACAAATAAACGAAGCAAACATTTCATTGTTCGCTTCGTTTATTTGTTATTATTTTTTTGATTCACCCTCTTGATATTCTGTAACAATGCAAGGGAATTACATAATGGCCCTCTAGCCAGTACTAATCGATTACAAGAGCCAATCCAATCATTAATATCCGTTCTACGCTCAAAGGGTAAAGACGATTGACACACTTCAGCCGTAACTAGTAAACAGTGTTTTACTGAAATTGGTAATCGTGATACCATATATATAGTAGAGATAAACGGAAGGAGCATGAATCTTTATGGGAGATATCCTTTAATGGCTGAGTAATTGAATGGATTTGTTGATTCCCCCTTGGTTCAATCTAGAATTTTCAAAAAGGGGTTCCCCTGAAAATTCACTCTAACTTTATGCTTTGAATTCGCCGAAGTACGTTCCAAAAGAATTTCTGGTACACAAAACTGGAAGATAATTTAAAATAAAGGGACCTTCCTGATTTAACTAGTTTGCTAGCGACTTTAATCATTTTTGTGCGGATAGTTTCAATTTGCATGCTCTTTTTTTCTTCTGGAAAACAAAGGGTTCGCAACCAATTCGTTAGGTTATAAGCTAGAAGAGTGAACATCATTCTTACTTCATTCACTTGGAAGGAATGCAAATCCGTTTTTGGCTTCCTTTATATAGTTTTCCATCGTTCCTCTTTTTTGGTACGTTTGGACGATATCCTTGGGTGAGAAGGCAGCTACTAGATTGGTCACAATGAAGGAATGATTAAAAAACAGTTCACCTTTAGGACGAACGGATTTTATGATTACTTTTCTAGGTTTTGTCCAAGATGCTGCCTGATACATCGTTTCTTCATAATAACATTCCGTCTCCATTGCATTAGAAGGGCTTGTAGATGGGTGGAGTTCAGGTTTGCATTAGATTTGAGTCGAATTACGTAGAAAACGGATTCTTTTTCGCACAACTCATACAGGGCTGGAACCGCAAATCCACTATCCCCACGAAGAAATGGTGTCGTCTCTGGGAACTTTTTGTTGTAATGTTCAATAAGAGGTTGGATAAATTCCACAACCCCATTAGAAGTATAAACGTTCCCTGGTCTTAGCTTGGCTTTCAAAAAATCGCCAGTACCCCCATCAAAAGCGACTAATGGATGGAAACCAATCGTCCCATAGTGAGCATTGTAAGCTGAAGACTCTTGATTTCCATAGGTATCGGAATGAGTAGAATCCAAATCAATTAGGAGTGATTTAGACTCTCGGAATCGATGAATTTTGTCAAGAAGCTCTTGGTTCTCTTGATTTAATTGTTCGGTGGATTTGGCATCAAAACGCCTGAAAAAACGAGACAAGCTAGGTTGAGAAGCCAAAGCATCTGTACCAATGATTTGTGTAAAAACAGGATCGGTCGTCAAGTGATCCGCAGCGTCATCTTGAAAATACCTGCGATCAATTGATACATCTTTTGACGAAGCAACTGTTCATTCGAATGGACATAGTATCTTCTGTTGTCCTTTAGTTTTAGATGGTGAGCCACTGTTTTGGAGAAGCCTATTTTTTCATCAAATTCTCTTATAAGAAGTTCACCAGTGTCCGAGGAAAGAGAACCTCCTTGATCAGAGAGTTTAATCCGAGGGTTGAAATTAAGCGATATTTGGGGTAAAGTAGCCATGAAAAGAATCCTTTCTGTTGGTTATTTGGTCGTACTTATACCCTATCAGAAACGGATTCTTTTTTCATTTATTTCATGCATGTATAATCTAAAAGAAAGCCTGTTAGATATGCGTTTGTAGCTATTATTAAAAATTCTATGAATAATTCAGGTTTTTTATGAATAATCACGATATATTCTTCAGGAGAAGAAGTCATTTTGATCAATTTCATTCAAAATGGCTTCATTTTTCTTTAGATAACATCAGGAAGGGATTTTTAATCAACTTTATTCCAATCCAATACCTGAACATGCAAGGTGCTACTACGATTTTTCTTTAGAAGGAGGAAACATAATGGGATTTCATGATGGAGAAGCAACCTATGTAGATCAAGTTAAGATAAAGGTAACAAATTTAGAGAGATCGCTCACTTTCTATCAGGATATCGTAGGATTTACGATACTAGATAAAAATGATAAAAGCGCTAGTCTCACAGTCGACGGGAAGAAGGGAGTTCTTTTTTTAGAAGCACCTGAAACGGTAGTACCTAAACAGAGAGGTACAACAGGTCTTTATCATTTTGCGATTCTTCTGCCAACGAGAAGTGATTTAGCCTCTTTTCTTTACCATATTAACCAAAAAGGGATCGAACTAGGTGCAGCGGATCATCTTGTTAGCGAAGCCCTCTATTTTTCAGATCCAGATGGAAATGGGATTGAAGTATATGCTGACCGTACCGCTTCTAATTGGCAGTGGACGAATGGAAGTGTGGCCATGGCAACCAATTCATTAGATGTTAAGGATTTACTTTTACAACGAGTACAACAAGATTGGCTAGGTCTACCAATAAATTCTGTGATGGGGCATATTCATCTTCATGTATCAGATTTACAGAAAGCGAAATCGTTTTACACTAAAGCACTTGGATTTGAGCTGGTAACTGAGTATGGATCACAAGCGTTATTCCTTTCAACAAATGGCTATCATCATCATATTGGCTTGAATACTTGGAACGGGGTTGGGGCGCTGGAACCGTTACCTAACAGTGTTGGGCTTCAACATTTTGGGCTTATGTTTCCAACGGAGGAAGCAAGACAACAGGCGATTGAAAGATTGAAAGAATTATCTGCTCCCGTCACTGCGATTGGAGAGGTGATTGTAACGGAAGATCCTTCAGGTAACAGCATTATTTTGGGTTTCCAGGGCGGCGGTTCTCCTGGTAACTCATAAGATAGAGCTTAGTCTAGCTTTTGTTTTACGCTTTTTATTTTGGACCTCTTGCCTCGCCCCTTCCCGTAGCGAATCCCGAATGCACTAAAAAGGCACAACGAGCATATGTCAGCTCGTTGTGCCTTTTCTATGAAAAAATTTTGCTTAGCGGGAGGCAAAAATCAAGTAAATTAATTTAGTATAAACTATTGACCCTGTTCTAGGAACACGCCTCACAATGTGTATGAGGTCAAAAATGAATGAACAAAAAAGTAGAGAGGATAAGGGGTGGGAATACACAAAAACAATGATTATTCGTTCAATATTCTAAAGAGTACTAAAGACTAGTTTTTTAGGCGATTCTACTCTAGCAGGAACAACTTTAATCAGTCTATGTTTTTTGAAAATTATTTTCCTTTAGTTTCTTTCTCATTGTCAAGAATGAATTTCTCGAAAGGAAAAATACACGAAGTCAAAACGTTAAAGGATATCACACCTCCTCGAAAAGCTTGTTGCTTTTTGAACCAGTATAGAATCTGTAGAGAGCTTCGTTTCGGGACATCTTTTCGACTATTTTAGATGGAAATCAACAATGAATTGGGGAGTTTACTGAAAAGTAGTTGAAATAACCACTAGGCATACTAATAAATCCTAATAGGTTGACAACAGAATAGCACCTAGTCATTTATATTCATTGTTGTTATTAGCTGGGATATGAAACGCTTAGCGATATAAAATTCTGGAGTTCTTTTTTAGGAAAGGGATAATATTTACTTAGGTTAACAACTATGATTCGGTTTTTAATATCACGACCGCAATTAACAACAACTATACGGATAGGGGAAAAAGGGGTCATACAAGTCAAGGGATTCCTTCTTATTCGAAAAACCACAATCTTTGCGAAAACAGCCTTGCGAAAAAAGCATTTGATAAATAAATCTTTTTGTTTGGCCGTTTCTCCGACTATTAAACCGATGATTATTTTTAATTCTAGATAATGTCAGCATCTCCATTTTTCAAGGCAGCAAGCAACAGCATTAAAGAAGATCAAATTGAGCATAATAATTGTGCTTATTTATCAACCAAGATAGAATACACCACGGGTACAAAATTTCAGAAAAGCGGTGATGAACTTGGATTTACAATTAAAAGGAAAACTTGTGTTAATAACGGGTTCTACGCAAGGAATCGGAAAGCAAATCGCAAAAACCTTTCTTGAAGAGGGTGCACGCGTTGTAATCAATGGAAGAACACAAGATAAGTTAAATCATGTGGTCACCGAATTAAGTAGTATAGGGGAAATTCATGGCATTGCGGCTGACGTATCGAATGCAAAAGGAGCCGATCACCTTATTTCACAAGTGGATGCGATCGGAGAACTCGATGTATTAGTAAACAATACCGCGGTTTTTGAGGTAAAGAAAATCGAGGACGTAACTGATGAAGAATGGTTGAATTATTTTCAAGTAAATATCATGAGTGCGGTGCGTTTGTCTCGTCATTACTTACCAAAAATGTTGGAGCGAAACACTGGCCGCATTTTAAACATTTCAAGTGAAGCAGCGGTTAAGCCGCTTGCTGAAATGATCCCATATTCAACAACGAAAGGAGCCATTAACTCCTTAACGCGTGGGTTAGCAGAACGAACAAAAGGAACAAAGGTGACAGTCAATTCTATCCTGCCGGGTCCAACATGGACAGAAGGGGTAGAGGGATTCATGAAAGGGGCAGCTGAAAACGCTGGCGAAGACCTAGAATCCTTTACAAAAAATTATTTCAAAAACAACGAACCGACTTCGCTTCTCAGCGCTTCGGTACAGTTGAAGAGGTGGCAAGTATTGCGGTATATCTTGCTTCGCCAAAAGCAGCTGCGATTAATGGCAGTGCCCAACGAGTTGAAGGCGGGATTATTCGCACAATTTAATATTCTGAGAAAAAATCAAGAGTGCTTCTGGTGGGGAGCACTCTTTCTTGATGGAGAGAGAATGTGGTTTGTTTTTGTTGGCTGTTGTCACAAAAATTGTGGATATTCGAATTAGCCCTCAATTCGTGATGAAGTATGGTTTCGGTCTTCTTTTCGCATCATTATTAACCGAAATGAGGAAAGAAAAGAGCCGTGTAGATTGAGGATTTCACGTCGAGATTTCGCCAGTTTCTTTACAATTTTTCGATCTCTACACATGGTACCTTAGGGAAGGGAAGAGACTGTGGCAAATAAAGATGGAAAAAAAGTCAGCTACGAGAAAAATGAATAAATTGCTTTGAGGATTCTAATTGGGCAATATTTTTTAAAATTTCCTATTTACATTCACGCAACGTCAAGGTGTAAAGTGAAGTTGTCAGGAGGTGACGTCATGGAATATACCGTAAAAAAGCTTGGGCAGTTAGCAGGAGTTAGTACACGAACGCTTCGATATTATGATGAAATTGGTCTTCTAAAGCCGGCTAGAGCCAATTCTTCAGGGTATCGAATTTATGGAGAAACAGAAGTCGATCGATTACAACATATTCTTTTTTACAAAGAACTGGGTGTGGGCTTAGAGCAAATTGGTGATATTCTCAATGATCCCACCTTTGACGCAACTGAGGCACTAAAAGAGCACTGGGAGCAATTGGTAGTCAAGCGCAAGCAGCTGGATTTACTGATTGCCAACGTAGAGAAAACGATTGAAGTAAAAGAAGGGAGAACGAAAAAAATGTCTAGTAAAGAGAAATTTGAAGGCTTCAAAAAGCAGCTGATTGATGAGAACGAACAGAAGTATGGAAAAGAAGTGCGTGAGAAATATGGTGACGAAAAGGTCAATCAAACAAACGCGAAAATGCAAAACATGAGTGAAGAACAATACGAACGAGCGACAAAACTTGGAGAAAAGATTCATGAAACGCTTGCAGAGGCGATGAAAACGGGTGATCCAGCGAGTGATCTTGCCCAAAAAGCAGCTGATATGCATAAGCAATGGATTATGTTTTACTGGTCTGAATATAGTAAAGAAGCTCATGCCAGACTCGGTGATATGTATGTAGCAGATGAACGATTCAAAGCTTTCTACGACAAAAACCAGGATGGTGTAGCTGAGTTTTTGCGTGATGCACTTCAGATTTATACGGGGATGAAGAAGTAAGAATAAGAGTGGTGGCATCTGCCATCACTCTTATTCTGTTCCTGCCTCAACACCGACATCGTAGTTCCTTATCGGAATAGCAGCAGTTCAAACATAGATCGAGCGTTTTATATTAATGAAGGTTTCCGTTTTTCCTTGTTGAATAGAAGATTTTGTGGCTATCTTTCGCTTCAATTAAGATGGTTCAAGAAATTAGGACACTGAATTTTGCATTCATATCCTTGAGGGTACATTCCGTTTAGTTGGAATGTATGTTATTTTTAAAAATTGTCTCTTGTCTTACCATTTCCTATCCATGGATGCTAGTGTATTTAATAGTCATCGGATTCATTTATCTTTGCTTTTATTTCCTCTCAATCAATTGAAAAAGAAGCAATGGAACTGATGGGAATTAAGGGAAATAAATGGCTACATATAGCATTAATCAACGGTTAAACAGCCTATTTTTCGGGTAGAGAAATCAGTTGAGGATAAGATGAAGGTAAAAGTAAAAACTAGAGAAGGTACATAAACTTTGCATGTAAGGACGTTGTTCGTTTTAATAGAAGATAAGACAAAGGAAAGAAAGGGGATTCGATGAAAAATACAAACAAAGCAGGGTGGAAATTCGATCATAGTTACAGCCGGCTACCCGAATCGTTTTATTCCAAAACGACCCCAAACCCTGTGACTTCACCGGAGCTAGTAGTCCTCAATGAACCAGTAGCAAAGATGTTAGGTTTGGACGTCAAATTTCTACGAAGTGAAGAGGGCATAAATGTTTTCGCCGGCAATAAATTACCAGAAGGTGCATTCCCTCTTGCCCAAGCCTACGCTGGCCATCAATTTGGTCATATTAATATGCTTGGAGACGGCCGAGCGGTACTGTTAGGTGAGCAAGTTACGACAAATAATAAGCGCATGGATATTCAATTGAAAGGATCAGGCCGAACACCTTACTCTCGTGGTGGAGACGGTCGAGCGTCACTAGGACCGATGCTTCGAGAATTCATTATAAGTGAAGGAATGCATGCACTAGGTATTCCGACGACTCGAAGTTTAGCCGTGGTCAGCACTGGAGAGTTCATTCGGCGGGAAACAGCACTACCAGGAGCTGTCTTAACTCGCGTAGCCTCCAGTCATCTTCGCGTCGGAACGTTTCAATTTGTGGCTCAGTCTGGAAGTGTTGAAGAGCTAAAAAAACTGGCTGATTATGCCCTGAAACGTCATTTTTCAGGTTTTGAAGAAGCGGAAAATCGTTATTTATTTTTGCTTCAAGAAGTGATCAAGCGACAGGCAAATTTAATCGCAAAATGGCAATTGGTCGGGTTTATTCACGGAGTGATGAATACGGACAATATGACGATTAGCGGAGAGACGATCGATTATGGTCCGTGCGCATTTATGGACAGCTATGACCAAGGAACGGTATTCAGTTCAATCGATAGGGAAGGGCGCTATGCGTATGGAAATCAGCCTTATATTGGGGCGTGGAATATCGCGCGGTTTGCCGAGACGTTAATACCGTTACTACATTCTGAACAAGAGAAGGCTGTGGAGATTGCCCAGCAAGAACTTTCAGGATATACCGATTTGTATAAAAGGCAATGGGTGAATGGAATGAGAACTAAGCTGGGGATTTTCAATGAGGAGTCAGAGGATCAAACGTTAATTGAAGATCTTTTGAAAATAATGCAGCAACAAGAAGCAGACTTCACCAACACATTCCGTGCGTTTACTCAGGATCAACTCGATAATACCGCACTAATAAAAGCGACAGCGTTTGTTAAATGGCAGCAACGTTGGCAAGAACGACTATCAAGACAATCGCAATCAAAACACGCTTCACAACAATTAATGATGAAAAACAATCCTATCGTCGTGCCGCGGAACCATCGGGTAGAAGAAGCTTTAACAGCTGCCGTCGAGGACCGTGACTTCGGCGTCATGGAAAAACTGCTTGATGTGCTTTCCAAACCCTATGAATATTCGCCTGAAAAGGAGAAATATTGCTCTGCGCCTCCTTCATCAAGCATACCTTACCAAACATATTGTGGAACATAAAAAAAGTGCCTGTATTCATCAGAATTGGATGAACTGCAGGCACTTTTTTTGAGTAATATGGGAAATAAGAGAACTGTAATTCTGTAACATAAGCAAGAAAACGATCACCAATCTTCCTAGTATTTCCTCATATCTATTCCCGTCATCACGCTCATAAATTCAAAGTAAAAGTCCTCATAAGCAAAATCAATCGCAATTTTATGGGTGGGTCGGTCATCAAAAACTTCTTTTTGAATGGAAGAGCGAAAATCCCCCACACTTTGTCCCTTTGTCACTTCAGAAGTACTAATCACAACCGCGGATTCGTAAAAAGTAAACATGTCTTTATTGGTGATCGCCAAAAGAGTCAGTGCATCATGCACGGGACTTCCTTCAATCTTGGGGTACATTTTGCTGTAAAATTCATTGTAATAAAAGTCAAGTAGTGGTTTGACTAAGGGTGAGAATCTTTGTTCATGAATGAAATTGGCCATTTCTGGGGTCACGATCGCTTTCATCGTCACATCTAGCGGGAAGAGGTGTACGTTATGACCGTATTTCATGATAATATTTGCCGCAATAGGATCGCCGTAAAAATTCGCTTCGGCAACTGGCGACACATTTCCTGGAACTAAAAAGGCACCACCCATTAAGTAAAAGGCTTCAATATTTTTTAATGATTTTGGCGCAAGTAAGGCGAGGGTTGCTAAGGAGGTCAATCTGCCCGTATTGACGATGGTTAGATTGGGGGTTGATTGAATGAGGTTGATGACCTCAAAAAAATTTTCTAATGTCGCGCTCGAATCCGCTGATGGTTCAATCGGGCCGAGACCATGTGAACCGTGAATATTAGGGAAATAGTCAGGTTGGAGACTAGTCATTGGAACTTCAGCTCCCCCGATCACTTTAATATGCAAGGAATTCAGCTGGTCAAGTACGTAACGAACATTTCTCGTCGTCTTTACCTTATCGACATTCCCATAATCCGCAACAATTCCAACTAACTCGATCTCTTCTTTCAAATGAGCGTAGATGAGTGCAATTGTGTCATCAATCCCAACATCCCCGAAAAATAGCACCTTTTTCCTCACCCGCGCCAACTCCTTCATAGGTTTCTCATTACATATTATACTTTCCTAAGATAGAGTGTATGTTGTCCTTTGGAAATTACATCCAAGTCACTAGATATAGGATAAAGGACCTTTTCGTGCAGTGAAGTGCAAGGAAATGAAGAGGATGAGAGCAAATGATATCTGTAAATCAAATGATTTCGATTTACAGATGGTGCAAGATCTCAACAAGATGATATTGGTTTTCTACTTTTACTAAATAACCAGAGAAATAATAGATATTCAAAAACAAATAAATTATTCAAATTTGTATAATAATTAAGAATTATTTGATATAACTAGAGATAGAGGGATTTTGAAGAGACAATTATTCATTATTGAATAATTTAATAGATGTTTTCTGAAAAAAAGGGAGTGGGAGTATGCTGAGCGAAAAAAAAGTATGGAATGAAAATGAAGCGATTTTACATTCACTTCAAGAAGATATTTTGGTAACGAATACAGACGGTATCATCTTAAAGGTTAGTGAAGCGACCGGTAGTATTTACAATGTGAAATCTAGTGATTTAATCGGAAAATCCGTATATGACTTGGAGAGAGAGGGGGTTTTCACCCCACTTGTTACCCCGATGGTAATTAAAGAAAAGAAGAAAATCACGTTTGTTCAAACGACAATGGAAGGAAAAAAATTACTGGTGACCGGAATTCCGGTTTTTAATCATAATAATAAATTAGTGCGAATCGTTAGTTACTCTCATGATGTTACCGAATTGTTAACGATGCAAAAATACTTAACCGATATGGAAGCTGAGATGGAAAAAGTGAAATCAGAGCTAGAGATTCTCAGAAACAAGAACGTCTATCATGAGGGCATCATTGCCAACTGTGAAGAAATGAAAAAACTACTTCAAATGGCTTTGCAAGTGGCTGAAGTAGACGTCAATGTCCTCTTGTTAGGGGAATCAGGCGTAGGGAAATCTCATATTGCGAAATACATCCATAAGAAGAGTCCGAGAAAGAACGGTCCCTTTATTGAGGTGAATTGTGGCGCGATCTTGGATACATTGTTTGAATCCGAGTTTTTTGGGTATGAAACGGGTTCTTTTACGGGGGCAAATAAAAATGGGAAGCTCGGATTGGTCGATTTGGCCGATGGAGGTACGTTGTTTTTAGATGAAATTGGAGAGTTGTCTTTAGCGAATCAAGTGAAAATATTAAAATTCATTCAAGAAAAGCAGTTTTACCGAGTAGGTGGAACGAAACTTCATACTGTTGATTTTCGTATTCTCGCAGCTACGAATCGAGATTTAGAAAAGGCGGTGGAGGATAAGACATTTCGGGAAGATTTATTCTTCCGGTTAAACGTGGTGCCATTGACGATTCCGCCTCTTCGGCATCGTCAAGCAGACATTCTCCCACTGATTCATCATTTTTTAACGCATTTTTCTGAGAAATATGATCGGAAGCGGAGCTTAGATGAGAGTGTGATTCACCAATTACTTCTGCAGGAATGGAAGGGAAATGTCCGCGAACTGATCAATCTGATTGAGCGATTAGTGGTCACGTCTTCTAGCCCTTTGATTACGTCTGAAAATTTGCCAGGTCGTTATCAAACCGCAATTTCAGATGTATCAAACTTGAGCCACAACACCCGTCCTTTAAAAGAAATTCTCGAAAGGGTAGAAAAAGAAGTTCTGGTTATGTCGAGAAAACGTTTGAAAACGACCGTAAACATCGCAAAAGAGCTTGGCATAAGCCAACCTTCTGTCGTTAGAAAACTGAAAAAATATAAAATCACTTAAAAGTTGGCACAGTTCTTGCATGTATAAAGAGAGGGGAAAGGTTTTAAATGAAAACATAGGGGGAGTTTGATGGAAGCGAGAAAGCAAAGTGTAGATGTAACGAGCTTACCAGGAGAATTGCAAACGAAGGTGGAAGCATGGGGTGTGTTAAAATTTGCGATTCCATCTCTGATAGGGGTGCTATTATTTCTAATGCCCGTCACGTACCAAGGAAATGTCACAATTGGAGTAGGGATCTTTGCCTCGTATTTCCAGGACCTGTTCAGTGATTGGATTCCAGGGTTTATGACAACGATTTTATCTTTATCAGTGATACTTGCTGTATACACAAAACTATTTAAACCAGCATTTGTGATGAAATCGAGCTTTTTATCCGGATTGTTTAATATCGGAGCGTTTTGGATTGTGGTTCGATTCATTGGAGCGGTATTTGCCATTATGACAATGAGCAAAATCGGACCAGAATGGATTATCTCGGATTTTACCGGTGGAACTGTTTTGTATGCATTGGTTCCCGTCTTGATGATGTGGTTTCTCTTTGCCGGATTGTTAATGCCGCTATTACTTGATTTTGGCTTAATGGATTTTATCGGAACCATGCTACAAAAAATTATGAAGCCTTTGTTTAAATTACCCGGACGATCATCGATTGATGCTATGGCATCTTGGATGGGGAGCGGGACGGTAGGCGTTCTCATTACCACGAAGCAATTTGAAGAAGGGTACTATACAAAACGAGAAGCAGCGGTCATTGCGACAAACTTCTCGGTTGCTTCCATTGCTTTTAGTCTTGTAATTGTGACATTTATAGGGTTGGAGTCAATGTTCGTTCCATTGTATTCCACCGTAGTTGTAGCTGGATTGGTCGCAGCCGTTCTTTGTCCACGCATTCCACCCTTGTCAAGAAAAGAAGACACATATGATGAACAAGTTGGCATGCAAATTTCAGAATCAGTGCCAGAAGATAAGTCGCGCTTGCAATGGGGCTTAGAAAAAGCTGTGGAGAAAGCGTCTGATGTGAAAAGTGCTGGAGAAGTGGTAAAAAAAGGGGTTAACAATGTACTAGATATTTATTTTGGATTGATTCCTTTGGTGATGGCTCTTGGGACAATTGCCTTAATCGTAGCCGAGTACACGCCAATTTTCACTTATTTATCCTACCCTATGGTTCCATTATTGAATGTGCTACAAATTCCGGAAGCAACTGAAGCGGCACCTGCGATGATCGTTGGTTTTGCGGATATGTTCTTGCCTGCGGTGGTTGGAAGTGGAATTGAAAGTGAACTTACACGCTTTGTGATTGCCGCTATGTCATTAACGCAATTAATCTATATGTCCGAAATTGGTATTTTGTTGTTGAAATCAAAAATTCCATTGAGTGTGCTCGATTTATTCTTAATCTTTATCCAACGGACGATCATTACCTTACCAATCGTAGCATTAATGGCTCACTTCTTATTCTTTTAATCTCTTATCTCAAAACTTAATTTACGAGAAAAAGCAAATGAAAATGGTAGTTTAATAGACTAATTTTTAGGTTCAAAAGCTAAAGGATTATGGCAATCTTTTAGGCTCATCTAGTATCTTTTGTGGCAGAAGCATTGAAAAATGAATGAAAATCCTCATTTATTCTTTCACAGGGTTTCTAAAGCAATGAAATAATCTCTGGAGTCTATCTTTATTGGAATTGATAGACTAATGCGAAAAGCTTCAATTTTTGCGAAAGCAGCTTTCTTTTTATAATTCTTGAAAAATGAATGTGAGGGTTTATTATATGGAAAAAAACAATTGGGATCACCTCCTAAAAAATATGCCAAACCGTTTAGCGCCAAGTATGGCGAAAGATCATCCGAATTTACCTGTTGTAAAAGAAGAGGGTTGCTACTACTACGGCGTCGATGGAAAACGATATCTGGACTTCACTTCAGGCATTGCGGTGACGAATATTGGTCATCGTCATCCCAAGGTCGTACAAGCGATAAAAGATGCAGCGGATGGCTTAATGCACGGGCCTTCTGGTGTGATTATGTATGAATCGATTCTACGGCTTGCGGATGAACTTGCGGAAATTTTGCCAGGAGACCTTGACTGCTTTTTCTTTGCGAATAGTGGAACAGAAGCGATCGAAGGCGCATTAAAATTAGCAAAACATGTGACGAAACGAGCCTATGTCGTGTCGTTTACGGGTTGTTTTCACGGACGGTCATTAGGAGCATTAGGTGTAACAACGTCCAAAAGCAAGTACCGAAAATTCTTGCAGCCATCCGGATTAACTTATCAAATACCGTACGCCAATGAAATAGATTGTCCTGCAGGCGTAGATACAGAAGCCTATGTGATATCAAAACTAGAAAAAGATTTTGCTAGTTTATTTAATCATCAAGTGACACCTGAAGAAGTTGCCTGTGTCATTTTAGAGCCTGTTCTCGGCGAAGGCGGTTATATCGTCCCTCCAAAAGGGTGGTTGAAAAAGGTGCGCGAAATTTGCGATCGACACGATATTCTCCTTATTTTTGATGAAGTGCAAACCGGCTTTGGACGAACAGGGGAATGGTTTGCGGCGCAATCCTTTGATGTGACGCCTGATATTATGGCGATTGCCAAAGGAATTGCGTCGGGATTACCGCTAAGTGCCACAGTTGCATCTAGCGAATTAATGAAACAATGGCCACTTGGTAGTCACGGAACCACGTTTGGCGGAAATCCGATTGCTTGCAACGTCGCACTCGCCACACTGGAAGTCATGAAAGAAGAAAAATTACTAGAAAACGCTAAGAAAATGGGACAGTATGCTGTTACGAAGCTAGAACGAATCAAAGCACAACACCCAGTGATTGGAAGTATTAGAGCGATAGGCTTAATGATCGGCATCGAAATTATTGATCCGGCAACAGGTGAGCCAAACGGAAAAGCGTTATTAGACATATTGGATCGAGCGCTTTTAAAAGGAGTCCTTTTCTATCTTTGTGGAAATAACGGGGAAGTCATTCGAATGATTCCGCCGTTAACGATTTCAAAGGAACAGATTGATGAAGGGTTAAGGATGCTGGACGAAGCGCTCTATGAATATGAGGCGACGTTGGCAGAGACAGAAGATACCACGTCCCAAAGACGGCGATCTCTAAAGGGGTAAATGATGATATTATTTTGGGTTCAGGCCATCTCTGGTAATCTGCAGGAGTCTTTTTTAGAGGGTGTATAGTGGGAAACTTAGCATAAAACTCTTCTATAATATGCAAGGAAAAGAGGGACAAAGGAGATGTCCCTCTGCATATACTGGATAGAGAAATATATTTCTACTATTTTGAAGGCTCTGTTAAAGATTGAAGAGGAAATTTATTAAAAAAACTCCCATATCATTGGGAGTTTTTTGGCGTTATTTTTTAATTGAACTAACACATCTTTTAAGTTGAATAAGGAGTGATAACTTTACCCTATATTTTCTTTATTTCTTCTATGGAAATGAAAACTCTATTAATAGGTGTAATTACATCCCTGTCCCAAAACAAGGCACACTCATTTGGGATAGCATATATACCGCTTTGGTCTGATAAAGGGAGTAACTCTTCATCAATCGCTCCATCATAATGAACTTCTACACTAAAATCTACTAAATCTAACCCTTTTATTACCAATTTTTCAGCTTAATCCTCATCTTTTGTAATGATACAGTCATTACAAAAAGCTAATGCACTTGCACCTACCAATAACCAAGGAAAATCTTTAAGGACTTGGATTAATTTCTTTTCTATCAACCTTTCTAGCCACTTTTCTGGTCTTCCTCCAGAAAAATAAAGCACATCATGTTCTTTATTTTCATATTGCATTTCTTGATTTGTAAGTCCGTAGTCGAGAAATCTAATAGGATCTACACCAATACCGGCAAAAGATTTTTTTGCAGAATTAAACCAACTATCAAGTCTGGATTCATCTGTCGCAAAAGGAATTATTAATATTTTACTATCTAACCCGACGTATTTTGTTAAATAATTCATTAGATCATCAAGTTCTCCAGCTAAAGGGTTTCCGCCCCCGATAAAACAAAGTCTCATAAACTTTCTCCCTATTTTGTGTTTTCTATATAGTAGCTTATTTTTTATTTACGTGCCAATTAGTCGAAAAAGAAATAATGTTTATACCGTGAAATTTGATATTTTTTCAGTATATATGTTACTACTCTTGGAATTGAATTTCCTTTTATTATCCACTCGTTCATTGTGACTTCATTTCGCTGATGGGTACAATTAAACAGGACCACGTCCCAAAGAAAGTCGTTTCTAAAGGGATAAATTCAAAGTGGGAGAGGATATAATTCTTCTGATGAGGGCAATCTCAAGCAATCAGCAGGAGTCTCTTGGGTGGATAAATAGAGGGAAACTATAACATTAAACATTTCGATTACGAGTATGGGAAAGAGGCACAAAGAAAAGTACCCCTCATCTTTTTACACTCCATGGAATACATTGCTTGTATTGTTTAGAATTTTGAATGAAATTATGGCGGTGTTGATGAGGGTAGCACCTGTAAACCACATTTGGTTGTAGGCTGGTGCACTCATCTTTATCGGATTCAAGTGTTTTTTCATCCCTTTTGATTCGTCAAGAACAGACTTTGGTGTTGAGCCAATATTTTCAGCCAAATATTTAGTTCACTTCTTTCGGAACTCTACAAATCAAGGGGAGACTCATTGACCTAGGTAAGACTTTATCAATTTCTTGTTTTTGATTAGATCAATATTAGGTAGGGCTTCAAACAAATAATGAAGATAATGATAAGGGCTCAACCCGTTCTCTTTTGCTGTATCAACCACACCACACATCCTTGCACTGCGACGCATTGTAAACGAAAACATCCAATTTTGGCTTTTATATACTCAAGAAAATACTTCCCCCAAGGACAAATGGCTTACTCGAGCGTTCACTTCTATTATTATCAATTCCTAAATAACCGTCTATTAAAAACGCTTCGAGACCATTCCAATGGTTTAAATAATAGGTGAATGCTTTTACTAGAGTGCTTTTAGGCAGAGCTCGATCTTTCTGTTCATGGAATAGAGTTGGTTACAGAAGTGTAAACCTGAGCTTGTCTTCCCCGCTTTTTTTCTGTAAATCTGGTAAAGCCTTTAACGATTTACCAATTTTACGTCTTGGATGCGTCCAACATTCCATACATCTAGTACTTGACGGAAGTCACTATATCCATCAACTTGTAAAAAACCTTGAAACCCCGTTAAAAAACATATCCGATGTTCCCACTATACTAACAGTTGGCGATTAGAATAGTTTAGGGTGATTTAGATGAACTATAAATAATTTAAATGAGTATGCCGTTAGCTCAGAAAGACTCACTGTTTCAGTTGATATAAGATTCTCTTCCTGACTTGCAATATCGTTGAACTTTCAATTTCAAACTAGGTTATAGATTTCCGCTCCAGGCACTCGCTTTCCGCGGGGCAGGCGGTGAGCCTCCATGGAAGGTTCCGTTCCAGTGGGTACGGAACCCGGGTGCCGTTCCAGTAGGTACGGAACCCGGGTGCCGTTCCAGTAGGTACGGCACCTGGGTCTCACCTGTCCCGCTAATCCCGCAGGACATTGAAAGAGGATCTAGAATTCACATCGCACGAAGGAAATGACACGTCATTTTCGAGGAGTCGAGTGCCTTCCGCTCCAATTTTTTAAGTATACAAATTAGTAAAGGCTTATATAAGGTCCTAGTTCTCGTAGATTTTCATTCGCATTAAGTCCATAGGTTGAAAGAAATAGACTATCCATCTGTCTCTTAAAGGGGGGATGTACAATCAAAGTTTTACTTCTTTCAATTCATATTCAGAAGGATCATACTTTCCTTTCTCACAAGTAACTCAAACCTATCTTACTTGAGTCTTGGTAACATTGTCAGCAGTATCTATCAAAATAACGAATCGCTTCCTGAAGTAAATCATAGAAATAATTGAATTTGTCTTCTTTTTTGAACAAAGTTAATCCAATTGGAGTCATGTACCATTTCTGTGAAAGATGGTGCAGCTATCGGATTTCCATTACGATTCCAAGTGTGACTTGATAAGAGTTTTTTAGCTGTGCTAACGGATTCACTACAAGTTCGATAAAATGAAAAACTTTTATTAAAGCGATTAAATAAACTTGTTCATAGTAAACTTCTTCAAGTACTAGACTAGCACTGCTTTCGTCAACAATCTGGACATCTATTTGGACATCCTTACAAAATTCTGAGCAAAAGGGATACTCATTATAATTTATCCTGAATTATTCATAGAATTTTTAATAATAGCTACAAACGCATAGCTAACAGGCTTTCTTTTAGATCATACATGCATGAAATAAATGAAAAAAGAATCCGTTTCTGATAGGGTATAAGTACGACCAAATAACCAACAGAAAGGATTCTTTTCATGGCTACTTTACCCCAAATATCACTTAATTTCAACCCTCGGATTAAACTCTCTGATCAAGGAGGTTCTCTTTCCTCGGACACTGGTGAACTTCTTATAAGAGAATTTGATGAAAAAATAGGCTTCTCCAAAACAGTGGCTCACCATCTAAAACTAAAGGACAACAGAAGATACTATGTCCATTCGAATGAACAGTTGCTTCGTCAAAAGATGCATCAATTGATCGCAGGGTATTTTCAAGATGACGCTGCGGATCACTTGACGACCGATCCTGTTTTTACACAAATCATTGGTACAGATGCTTTGGCTTCTCAACCTAGCTTGTCTCGTTTTTTCAGGCGTTTTGATGCCAAATCCACCGAACAATTAAATCAAGCGAACCAAGAGCTTCTTGACAAAATTCATCGATTCCGAGAGTCCAAATCACTCCTAATTGATTTGGATTCTACTCATTCCGATACCTATGGAAATCAAGAGTCTTCAGCTTACAATGCTCACTATGGGACGATTGGTTTCCATCCATTAGTCGCTTTTGATGGGGGTACTGGTGATTTTTTGAAAGCCAAGCTAAGACCAGGGAACGTTTATACTTCTAATGGGGTTGTGGAATTTATCCAACCTCTTATTGAACATTACAACAAAAAGTTCCCAGAGACGACACCATTTCTTCGTGGGGATAGTGGATTTGCGGTTCCAGCCCTGTATGAGTTGTGCGAAAAAGAATCCGTTTTCTACGTAATTCGACTCAAATCTAATGCAAACCTACAAAAAATAGCCAATGAACTCCACCCATCTACAAGCCCTTCTAATGCAATGGAGACGGAATGT
>NZ_JAYKTS010000041.1 GCF_037024155.1 Bacillus sp. 2205SS5-2 | reverse complement strand
GAGGTAGATATCCAAAAATCAAAACCAGCTTAAATCAAGTAATGGTGCCATAGCCAATCTTTAAAAATGGTCATTCCATTTTAGGGAGGGTGCTTTTTTGTGTCAAAATCAGCATCAAAACCCATTTTCGTATAAAAGAGCCTTAAAAAAAGACATTCCATGATCTTGGGATGTCTTAATCTTATTCTACAATTGCGTCTGTTACTTGAATAAGGCTTGAACCTTTAAAGCAACTTCTTTAGGTTTAACATCAATAGATGATAATTTATGTAAATCAATCCATGTAGGCAAATATGTTCCTCTACCACTATTTTCGCCGATGTACTCTTCACCTTGTCCAGTTCCAAATTCTCCATTAATTATTTCAGATAGGAAAAAGTATTGAGTTCCGTTGTATTCAACCTCTGCAATACAATCATTCACCTTAACTTCTACTCCCAACTCTTCTAATGCTTCTCTTTTGGCTCCATCTTCTGGTGTTTCTCCTTTTTCTATTCCTCCACCTGGAAAAACATAATATACATTTCCCTCTCTAATTCTTCTAATTAGTCCAATCCTTTTACTTTCTATGATTACTACTGAAGATCTATCTCGCAATACCGTTTCCTCCACATCAACATAGTTTTATTAATGAATTCTGCCCTTAACTTAATACAAATTATTTCAAACTAACCTGATTTGCACAATCCCTTATTCAATTATCTGGCCTTTAATGGAGTAACAATGTAATTCAATCCCACTTGATAACACAGCCTTAGACTACCACTATATAGATGAAGTTGAATTTACTTAACATTGCTCTTTTCGCATACTTTGTTGCTGTAGCATACAAAAAAGGATGGAAACACTCTTTTCTTTCCTCCTTTCGAGTTAAAAATGATGCGAAAAGATGCCCGAAGTCATCCTTCATCACGAATTGAGGGCTAATTCGAAAAGCCATAATTTTTGCGAAAACAGCGTTTCATAATCTTTGTGGCTATAGTAGTTAGAAATGGGTGAATTCACTCGTGCTTATCTTTTATCTAGATAATAAATGATACGAAACCAGATGATTTAACACTTATTCCCCGAGATGAAAATACGATTTTAGCATTTTCACAAGCTTACTACCTTTTTTATTTTGGTTGTATTTTGAAGAGTTGATTGGGGCGGTAAACGAGCGTTCTGTAGCAGTAATCAACAGCTTGTTTAAAATAGGTTATTTTTTATAGAAACTCCACCTTCTACCATATGAAAAAACATTTTAATTCTCAATAATGTTTATAGGCTGATTTTTCTTCGATAAGCTAAATAATTTAACGATGCCAAAATAGACTAGCTCGAAAAGCAACAAACTTTGCTTAATCAGCCCTCAACATAAAAGAAGCCAAGAACCTAGTACGTAAAGGTTTTTGCTTCTTTTATACTATTCTCCTTCTATAGTGAAATCACAATCGATTTTTCGGTTCCATCTGGAAAGATTCGATTTTCTTCTACCCCAGCCTCTGCCTTTGTATACACGATAAATGACTGAACTTTATTGTTATCCCATTCAACAAAAACAATCTTTTCAACTTCTCCCGAATAGACGGCTTCTAAATCCACCGTATCCCTTCCGTCACTTTTGAACGAATAATCTGTTGATGTAATATCAAAACGCCAATTTGAGTTCAAGGATTTTCCGTACACTTCCTCGTAAGAATCCCCTAGTACCTTAACGACTTCTCTTTGATTCATTCCAAGTTCAATCACATTTTTTTCTTCAGTTTTTTCTAGATTGCTAGATTCACTTGTAACGGCTGAAGCTGTATATGTATGTGTAAAAACACTGAATAAGACTAATAGGATAATGGCTGCCTTACCTGTGAATGTTTTCATTGTTTTTCCCCCTTTAGTATTTATCTATTACTATTAGAATATCCCTAACTATGGATAAACAAACCTAAATTCTAATTGTATTTTTATCCAAATAAAAAACCCCAGTACAGGCGAGGCCACTGAAAAAGTGTATTATTAGAGAAAAAAAGCCAAGGACCTACTATATATAGGTTCTTGGCTTGTTTTATCTTCTGTATTTCGACGGAAAGCATTAGCTCATCTAAAAGTATTTATTTTTTCAGTGGCCTCGTACAGGCTGAGATTTTTTTATTTGGCAAGAGAGTGCTTAAACGCATATATGACAGCCTGAGTACGATCCTGAACGCCTAACTTACTTAATAAATTACTTACATGAGTTTTTACGGTTTTATGTGCAATAAAGAGTTCATCAGCAATTTCATGATTCGTTTTTCCTTCCGATATTAATAGTAAGATTTCCATTTCACGATTCGTCAACTCTTCATGAGGTAAAATAGGGTTGCCGGACCTCATTCTTGTCATCATTTTTCCAGTGACTTCTGGCTCGAGCACCGTTTGTCCACTATAAGTTTTGCGAACAGCATTCGCGATTTCACTCGCCTTAGAAGTTTTAAGCATATAGCTCGTTGCTCCCGCTTCAAGAGCAGGATAGACTTTTTCATCATCGATAAAGCTCGTTACGATGATAATTTTCGCATCTGGCCATCGCTTAATAATTTCCTTTGTGGACTCAATCCCGTCCATTTCCTTCATAACTAAATCCATTAAGATAATATCTGGTCTCAGCTCTAAGGCGAGATCGATAGCCGTCAAACCATTATCCGCTTCCCCCACTACTTCGATATCCGGTTGAGACGACAAGTAGGACGATACCCCAATTCGTACCATTTCATGATCATCGACGAATACTACTCTAATCATTTTCTTCTCCTCCATTGGTCAGTTTTGGAATTCTTACTTCTAACTTGGTTCCCTGGTTGAGAAGACTAATGATCTTCAAGGATCCTCCTAATTCAACCGCTCGTTCTTTCATCGTATGTAATCCATAGGAACCAGCTTTCGTTTCTTCTACATCGAAGCCAACCCCATCATCTTCCACTCGTAGAATATGCATATCATTTCGTTCAATGAGCAAAACATTTAGTGAAGTAGCTTTCGCGTGACGAAGGGTATTGGATACGGATTCTTGGAGAATCCGGAATAAGTGATCTTCAATCCCCTTATCTAACTTCATTTCTTCCACCTTCCATGTAATGGCTAGCGGAACTTTTTGGATGAGTTCCATCAGAAGCTCTTCCACACCTGCTTTTAACGTTTTTCCTTTTAAGGCAACAGGTCGTAAATGAAGCAGAAGTGCTCGCATTTCTAGTTGAGCTTGCTGAATCATTTTTTCGACCATACTTAGTTGTTTTGAATCCTTACGATCAGTTGTTTCAGTTATAGCAGACATAAGCATTGATGCTGCAAACAGTTGTTGACTCACCGAATCATGAAGTTCTCTTGCCAGACGATTTCGTTCTTGCGATACGAGTTGTTGTACTTGTTTTGCTTGATCCTCTGCCTTTTCATTTGCGAGCTTTTGCGCTTGTTTTCTTTGTTCTGTGATTTGTTTGTCGATCGCCAACAGTCGGTGAGATATGTTATCTAATTCCTTCGTTCCTATTGACATAGCATTTACATGTACTCCTTGTTGGAGTTGCTTAATCGACGATTCAATTTGTTGCCATTTTTTTCGCCAATATAAGCCCGAGACCATACCGAAAAGTGAGCCGATCACTAATAGCATTACGGGTAAAGCGAGCAAAAAAGGGATATCCAAAATGGTTTTTTCTAAAAGTTCCGTCCAAGTAGGGAGCGGAAATGCAAAAAAAGCAACAACAATAAGAAATATGCCGACTACAAATGACACAACAATCATGAAAAGAGTATGACGCTGAAGCAAACTCATATTCTTTTCACCTCTATATCACCTATCCCTAATGAAGTCATAATTTTCACTTTAGAAGTGGCTTCTTGGTAGGAGGCTGTTTTATATCGAAAGACTTTATTGAAATTGGTTTTTTCTTCCACTCCGAAAATATTCGTTGCACCCGCAATCACAGAGTGCTGCAAACTCACTTCTACTTCGTACGGAATGAATATCTTCACATTTCCAATAAAGTGACGAAGAAAAATAACAGCTTCGCCTTTAGGTAAAACGGTATAGCTCAAATCGACCACAGTATCTCCAATGCCACCTTGAACATTGATATCATTCCATTCATACACATGCTCAGTTGTTTCTTGAGAACCGATCCATTTATTTTGAAATAGCGGTTGAGAACGAATGATTTCATCACGCTTTACACCTTCATCTAATTGAACTTCAGGCTTGATGAGGTGCGGGATTTCTTTGGACTGAGCATATCTGACAATCACATACACTAGTATCGCCATAAGCCAGAACTTAAAGGCCATCGTATTCAAAATAGTAATGATAAAACTAATTAAACCGAACCAAAATAATACTTTTCCAAAAGTAGATTTGAAGTTTTTCCGACCATAGTAAATGCATCCGATATTAATAAGCAATAAGAAAAATGGTCCTCCATCATTAAAGGATATTTCAAGTAAGAGTAAAATGATGCCGACTAACACTGTCCAGCTTATAAAATCAGCTTTTATATTCACATGGAGACCTCCTATTTCTGTAGTTGCTTTGCAAATATCCTCATCACATTCTATACATTTGTCTTCCTTACAATTCATTTCTCTTTAAATAAGGCTGTTTTCGCAAAGATTGTTGCTTTGGAACCAGTCAATATACTGTTAGATAGTTTTGCTTCGGATGTTATTTGTCTATTTTTGATGAATATAAACAACAGAATCAAGGATTGAATCTAACATTAGGTGAAATCGCAACAATATATACGAAAAAAGCCTTTAGTAACTAACTAAGAACAGTAAGAGTTAGAGAATAAAGTCAATGGGATAAAAAGGCGCAGAAGCACTACGCCTTTTTAGAATACCACTTTTTGTTCAATAAGAGTTCGTAAAATTGTAAGAAACGCTACTCAAAATTTTATCTATCTTCTTTAATGCATTTTTAAGTATTTAAGAAGAAACAGATTCTGACTCTTTCGTTTGTAGGTCTTTTTCTAGCTTAGCAATTTTCGCATCGATTGTATGACGATGGAAAGAACTATTGACATGATGCTCAAGCTTTTCTAAGTAATTTTCCATTTCCTCATAGCGTGGAATCGCATGCTTTTCCAGCTTGTTCTCATCGAGCATTTGATTCATTTTGTAATGAGCTCTTGTAATATTTTCTTTTCCCATTAGTTCCATACGTTTTATATGCATGTCTTTCAATTTATGCTTCATTTCTTCGTACTTTCGCTCAAGCTCATCTAGCTGCTGAGATGCATTAGCACAAGAAGCCTCTAAACGTTGAGAACGCTCTTGATACACAAGATATTCCCGCTGAGCAAATTCATGCAACTCTTGTTCTCCTGCCTTTTCAGCAATTTCCGCTTGATGTTGTCTTTTCGTAGCCAATGATTGAGCTTCTTGTAGCTCCTTCATAAACTCTTGTTTTAAAAGATACTGTCTTTCCACAAGCTTTCTTGTTTTTTCTACTTCTTTTTCACAATCACGTAAGTATTGATTTAATAGCGCGATCGGGTTATTTTGTTCTTTTTGATCAAGAATTTCATTTAAATCCGCTTCTACAGTGTGACGAATTCGTTTGAATAAGTTTGCCATGGTCACTCTCTCCTTTTAGTGGTTTTGTTTTAACTTTGCCCATTCTTTTTCAAAACTAGTGAATGGATCCGCCTCTTCTCGAACAACTTTTTCTTTAGTTTGATTCCACTTTTTATACACAATATATAAAATGTAGATTGCAGCCACACCTAATATTGCTGGTGCACTAGCTGCGGTCATACTTAAAGCAATTAATCCAACGACTGCCCAGAAAACTTTAGCTCCTGTGGACTCCGTTTTCATAAACTCTTTAAACGAGAAGTACAGAATCACCAAACTAATTGCTAATCCGATCATAGGTCCGATATTGGCAATCAACACAATCCCTGCTACTATCCCAAGAACAGCTAAACCAAATTTCTTCATCTCTGCTTCCTCCTTTCGTTATCTTATTTACATCTTACCTCCAATCCCAAAATCCCATAACGACCCCAAGATAGAAAAACAACTAAGACCAGAGAAGTATTTAGAAAAGCGAAAGTGGCTGTCCTGCGGCGGCAGGCAAATGAGAAACTCGGAGGTGATGCCTGCATCACTGGAGGGTTATTCATTTGACCCGAGCCTCAGAGCCACTGCAGCTAGATCAAGAAATGCGAAAGTGGCTGTAGATTTGAAATAAAGTCACAATGTTTATAAAGAAGATGCGATTTTTTGAATAAAGTCGCGATGCTTATAAAAAAGATACGACGTTTTACCCTTTCGATATATATCCAAAGGGATTTTTATAATTAGAGATAGAAAATCTGAACGACAATATAGTTATTCAAGAATAGGGCCATTTAAATTGAAAACTGAAGGACTACATCGATGAGTCGAATGAGGAAGTAACGCTTAGTTCAACCTTGTAAGCTGATAACGTGGCGAAATAGCCACTAGATGGGGGAAAAGCTGACGATAACCTCAAAAGCTTTCCTATTACTATAGTAAAGAAAATCGATAATATGCTAAACTTAAAGGATACTGTGAAGAGGTGTACATTAAATAACAACTTAGGTTTGTTCAACAAGGACACTTTAAGAGGGATAGTAGTCATTTTATAATAAACACAACATTAATTTTTTTGGATCTGAGGTTACTGTATGCGTAAAAACAAAATTATTGAAGATGTGTTCAATATCATTTATTTTTCCTTGTTCATTCTGCTAGTAATAATTTTCTTTGATGGAGATAATTCAAATGATCAATTGGTACTTACGATTTTAATGGTTCTTATAATAGTGTATTCTTTTTATTACAGGCGCACACCTTTCAAAAAAGGTGAGAGCAAGAATTTTGACAATTGGCTAATTTATAGACTTCTTGCTTTCATACTATTAGTGTTCCAAGGGATTAGATACTTTACATGAGTTTCTGTTTGTTCAGCGATCGAGCGCGATTGTCGAAGATCATAAATGAAAGTGATCGATCTTTTTTACAAAAACCAATAATTAATTTTCTGGTGAAGAAGCCATTTTGATCAATTTTTTTCAAAATGGCTTCTTTTTGTTAGTGAAAATATTAAGTTTTGTAACATGTTTTTGAACAAACTTTATTCCAAACCAACAGTGGCTCGTCGCTCGTCCTGAGGCGGCTGACAAATGCCCGAGTCCCTAGCCACTAAGACGTGCCTTAAAAAGCACCGATGAAAATAAATGCTCAATTTAAATCATCACGTTTCTCCGATAAATACACTTTTAAAAATACCCTCCTCCCAATAGTCTCATATAGTAATAAGATAGTTAAAAATAAGGAGTGATTTCATGAAATACCCTATTTCAAGAGATTATATTTCTGTTGGTAATTCTCGTCCTGGAACCCGGCTAGGAAAGGTTCTTTTTATTGTCAGTCATGATACTGGAAATCCTGGATCTACCGCTTATGTTAATCGAAACTACTTTCAAAACGTTCAACCAAATGCTTCGGCACATACCTTTATCGATGATCAGATTATTTTAGAAATAATCCCTATTTCTGAAAAAGCTTGGCATGTTCGCTATGATGTTTCTACAGATAATAGGCTTTACGGTGCAGAGGCAAATGATCATGCCATCGGGATTGAACTATGCTGGGGAGGTAGCATCAATTTTAGGGAAGCTTATAATCGCTATGTTTGGTATCACGCCTATTTAGCTGATAAGTTCCATTTAGATCCAAATAAAGATATTGTCTCACATAGTACTCTAGATCCTGCGAGAAGGTCTGACCCCCAAAATGCACTAAATCGCAAGGGGATTTCTTGGTCGCAGTTTGTTTCAGACGTCAAAAAAGCTACTCAAACCTATTTTCCTAAGTCCACAAACGTTGGGATCATTTCAGTATTAGGTAATGGAGACTCAGGCAAAGAGGTTAAGGATTTACAAACCAATCTTATTGAAGCTGGTTACTCGCTCCCCAAATATGGAGTTGATGAAGAATTTGGAGATGAAACTGAAGGAGCGGTACGAAAGTTTCAGCTTCAGCAAAAATTACTTGTTGATGGACTGGCCGGACCTCAAACATTAACGAAGCTTAAGGAAGTCCTTTCATCCAAACAGGGCATATCTTATCCACTGCCTGATACTACTTTTGGATTAGGCGACGAAGGAGAAGGAGTGAGAAACATCCAAAGAGCTCTGAAATCCATGGGCATTGATTCCACATATATTGATGGAATCTATGGTTCACTGACAGAAGCTGCTGTTCGAAAATTCCAAACAAGATTTGAAGAGCTCGATAATGACGGGGTTTTTGGTCGTAAAACTAAATTAATTTTGGAAAGGGAATTGAATTGATTAGGCTATTTTCTTAAGGCTCTTTTCGTATACATTGTGGCTATATCATAGATTATTAACGGATATGAAAAGCCACAAACTTTGCGAAGAAAGCCCTACTGTCTAAGACAGAAGCATAAAAGAAAATCAAAAAAACGGGAAAGAACCTGTGCCTCTTTGCATATATGTGTTTATAAGGAGGGAGGCATGACCATGGCCTATTATTGGGTGATTACGGTAGGAATGTTAATGGTTATTGGTTTTTTTGCTTGGACATTTTTTTATTACCTTCGACAAACATTAGACAGTGATGATAGTAAACGAGTAGATGTATTGCCTGAGCCTGACTCAGAAGATCCTTTTTCCTAAAACTGTTCTTGTCGCTTGCAACACTCTTTGCGAAATCAGCCAAATTAAAAGCCACCAGGAAAACCTGGTGGCTTTAAGTGTTATTGACCCATTTCAAGTAGTCTATACGCTTCTTCGACCGCTTCTTCCTTCGGTGTTTCAACACCCTTAAGAGGATATTCTAATCCTAAACTTTCCCACTTATAAACACCTAATGTATGGTAAGGAAGAATTTCAATTTTTTCTACGTTTGATAATGTGCCGATAAACGCTCCAAGTCTCTTGAGGTCTTCAGGATTGTCTGTATGACCTGGAACAAGAACATGGCGGACCCATACTGGCATTCCCATTTTGTCTAGATATATTGCAAAATCTTTAATATTTTCATTGCTAAGTCCCGTTAATTCTTTATGCTGATTGTCATCTTCATGTTTTAAGTCTAATAAAACGAGATCAGTTAATTCCAACACTCTTTTTAGCTTTTCTTGAAAATGGGGCTTCTCACTATAACAGCCACCAGAGGTATCAATACATGTGTGAATCCCTAATTTCTTACACTCAGTAAAGAAATCAAAGAGAAAATCTAAATGCAATAAAGGCTCTCCCCCACTCACCGTTACTCCACCACCTGAAGCCTGGATAAACGGTAAATAGCTTTTGATTTCCGATATTAATGTTGGAATGGCGATGTTTTTTCCTTTACCGATATCCCATGTATCTGGATTATGGCAGAATTTACATCTTAATAAACACCCTTGAGTGAAGATGATATAGCGAATTCCTGGTCCATCTACGGTGCCAAGGGATTCAGTTGAGTGAATACAATTCTGGTATTGCATATGAGTCAGCTCCCGTTTTTACATCATTTCATGGAATGTACGATTAATGACGTCTATTTGTTGTTCTCTAGTTAGTTTAATAAAGTTTACAGCATACCCTGATACACGAATGGTTAACTGTGGATAATTTTCTGGGTGGTCCATTGCGTCAAGTAAGGTTTCACGATTGAAGACGTTAATATTCAAGTGATGTCCTTGTTTAACAGAATATCCATCTAGTAATGCAACAAGATTTCGTTGCTGTGTATCATCGTCTTTTCCTAAAGCTTTTGGAACGATACTAAATGTATTGGAAACACCGTCTTGCGAATGGCTGTAAGGTATTTTAGCAACTGAGCTTAATGAAGCAAGAGCACCCTTTTTATCGCGACCATGTAATGGGTTCGCACCTGGTGCAAATGGTTGACCTGCTTCACGTCCGTCAGGTGTGCTACCTGTTTTCTTGCCGTATACGACATTACTTGTAATGGTTAAAATGGACATCGTTGTGACAGAGTTACGGTAGGTTTGATGCGTTTTTAGTTTATTCATAAAACGTTTGACAAGATCAACCGCAAGCTCGTCAACTCGATCGTCATTGTTTCCGTATTGAGGATATTCTCCTTCTACTTCATAATCAACAGCAACACCATCTTCGTCACGAATCACCTTAACTTTAGCATATTTAATTGCACTTAAGGAATCAGCAACAACAGATAAGCCAGCGATACCACTCGCCATTGTACGAAGGATATCACGATCATGTAACGCCATTTCAATCCGCTCGTATGAATACTTATCATGCATATAATGAATGACATTTAGCGTATTAACATAAAGCTTTGCTAGCCAATCCATTACTTGATCATACTTCTCCATTACTTCGTCAAATTCAAGGTATTCTCCTTCAATTTTAGCGAATTGTGGAGCGACTTGGATTTTTAACTTTTCATCCATTCCACCATTAATGGCATATAACAATGCCTTCGCTAAATTCGCTCTTGCACCGAAGAATTGCATTTGCTTCCCGATTCTCATTGCTGATACACAGCAAGCAATACCATAGTCATCACCGTAATCAGAAATCATTAAGTCATCGCTTTCATACTGAATCGAGCTTGTTTCAATGGACATTTTAGCACAATATTTCTTGAAATTATCTGGTAATTTCGTTGACCATAATACCGTTAAGTTAGGCTCTGGAGCAGCTCCTAAATTGGTTAGACTGTTTAAGAAACGGAAAGAATTTTTCGTTACTAGTGAACGTCCATCAATTCCCATTCCACCGATTGCTTCTGTTACCCAAGTTGGGTCTCCAGAGAATAGCTCGTTATAATCTGGTGTTCTAGCAAACTTCACTAAACGAAGCTTCATAATAAAATGATCCACTAGTTCTTGAGCTTCCTCTTCTTGCAATCTACCTGCTTCGATATCTCTTTCAATATAGATGTCTAAGAAAGTAGATACACGACCAAGACTCATTGCCGCACCGTTTTGTTCTTTTATAGCAGCCAAATAGGCAAAATATAGAGATTGAAAAGCTTCTTTTGCAGTTGTTGCTGGTTTTGAAATATCAAATCCATAAATGGTTGCAAGCTCTTTCAATTCTTGGAGAGCACGAATTTGTTCTGCATGCTCTTCGCGATCGCGAATAACATTTTCAATCATAACCTCTTCGCCAAGCGTTTTCATATCTTCTTTTTTCATTTGAATTAAGAAATCAACACCATATAGTGCTACCCGGCGATAATCACCGATAATTCTTCCTCGACCATAGGCATCTGGTAAACCTGTAATTATACCTGCTTTTCTAGCCATCATCATTTCAGGTGAATAAGCATCAAATACTCCTTGGTTATGCGTTTTGCGGTAATCACTAAATACTTTTTCAACTTCTTCATCAAGTTCATATCCATAGGACTGAAGAGCGGCCTTTGCCATTCGAATTCCTCCGAACGGTTGCAGAGAACGCTTAAAAGGTTTATCCGTTTGGACGCCAACCACTTTTTCCAATTCTTTATCTAAGTAACCTGCACCGTGAGAAGTGATGGTGGAAACCTTTTTCGTATCCATATCCCAAACGCCACCACGATCTCGCTCTTCTTTATCTAATGCCATCACATTTTCCCATAAGGTTGTCGTTGCTTCTGTCGGTCCTGCTAAGAAAGTATCATCTCCATCATATGGAGAATAATTGCGTTGAATAAAGTCTCTAACGTCAATTTCTTCTGTCCACTTACTTTTTTCAAATCCTTCCCAATACATCAAAACCACTTCCTTTAATTAATGATGAAACATATTGATTTATCTTCACGATAAAACTTCGACCAATAAAAGGATGTGATTTATCTCACACCAAATCCACTTGAAACGTTCAAATCGCTGCTAGATACGGGTTTATTGGTCCTGACAATTTTGTGAACTATTGAGCAAAGATTCTATTTCAGAGGTTTTGTTTGAAATGAATATTTTTTGTAAGCTGAATGTACGTAAAGATACTACGAAAATCAGCAATCTTCAGGAAGAAAGTCTTCTACTAAAACTAAAGAATTACATGGGCTCCATAAAATGTTTAGGGGGTCTATCCAATTAGAAAAAATATGGTGAATTTGAACAACGCTTGGAGTCAAATGTTTTTGTGTAAATTCTTTAGATTAATTTATGTAAATCAGTTTCATTCAGCTTATTGAAAGTATTTTCATTAAAAATAAGGCACTAGAGTCAACTCCCCTAGCGCCTTATTTTTAGCTTATTTTGTTAATCTTAAAAACTCTTCTACATCTTCCACACATAGCTTAACGCCTTTTTCCCAGAATGCCTGCTTCGTTACATCTTCACCTAAGTGTTTCATAACCAGCTCTTCTACATTCATAACGGCGGTATCACGCAAAAGATTCATGTACTTCTCCTCATACCCCTCTCCTTCTTCAAGCGCTTTTGCATAAATGCTTAATGAAAAAAGGTAACCGAAAGTGTAAGGGAAATTATAAAATGGCACACTTGTAATATAAAAATGTAATTTAGATGCCCAGAAATGAGGATGATAATCGCTTAATGCTTCACCGTAGGCTTCTTTCTGCGCACCCTCCATCAATTCATTTAATCGTTTGGCGGAAACAATCCCTTGGCGACGCTCTTCATAAAATTTTGTTTCAAATAAAAAGCGAGCATAGATATTCATAAATAAAGCGACACTCCGCTGTAACTTATCTTCCACAAGGGCGATTTTCTCCTTTTCAGTCGTTGCTTCTTTTACAGCCGCATCAGCTACGATCATTTCTGCGAATGTTGAGGCGGTTTCGGCTACATTCATTGCATAATTACGGTTTAGAGTATGCATCGGACGTAGGGCATACGAATGAAAGGCATGACCGAGTTCGTGTGCAAGAGTTGCCACATTCGACATCGATCCAGAATACGTCATAAAAATTCGTGATTGTTCACTTAATGGAAAAAGGGTGCAGAACCCGCCTGGGCGCTTTCCAGGGCGATCCTCTGCTTCAATCCACTCGTTTTCAAAAGCCTGTTTCGCAAAATCTGCCATCTCTGGGCCAAATTTGCGAAAGTGCTTCTGAATAAAGTGAGCTCCTTCGTCAAACGTCATTTCGCTTGTAGCTGTAGAGACCGGTGCATCTAAGTCTGACCACGATAATTTATCTTTCCCTAATAGCTTTGCTTTTCGGTTTAAATAACCGACAAAAGCATCCTTGTATTGACTAATAGCTCCCCACATAGCATCTAGAGTTTCTTGTTGCATGCGATTATAGCCTAATGGCTCTTTTAATACTTCGTTCCACCCACGCGCCTTGTAAACTTGTAAACGATAGCCTCCAAGATGATTTAATGTACGTGCAAACAGCTCTTCTTTTTCTTGCCAAGCGGACTCTAGCTTCTTCATTACTTCTTGACGAACCTTAGAATCACTGTGACTTGAAAGATTATTTGCTTGGCCTATTGATAGACGTTTACTTTCCCCGTCTACCTCTACTTCAATTTCCATCGATCCAACAATAGTGTCATACATCTCTCCCCATCCATGATAACCATCGACAGCTAGAGCTTGAATTAATGCTTCTTCTTCATTTGAAAGCTTTTCTTTTGCTTTCGTCTGCCACTCATTTAATACAAAGCTTAATTCATTTAATCTTTCATCTTGAACCAAGTTAATCCAATCATCATCATTTGTCTGAGCAAGCTTTTGTTGAAACGAATTAAAGCTCGTTTGAAACGCAGCACTCATTGACGTCAATTCACCGCGAAGAGAATCTGCTTTGCGGTCATTCATATTTTGGGCTTGAAGGCAGCCGATGAATGCACCAGCTTGGCGCAAATGAAGCATGACATTCGTTGCTGGTTCAATCATTTCCAACACGTTTTTTGCTGTTGGAGAATTGAACAGATTTTCTTTTTCCGTAAAGAGCATTATTTTTTCTTCCAAATCATCCATATGCTCTCGAAATAAAGCCGAATCACTTCCACCTGGAAAAAATTCTTCTAAGTCCCAAACCTCTTTGTATGTCAATATACATCCTCCTTTTATGATTCTTTTTATGTATTCTAGTTTTTGAAGGAAAACCCTCTAGTTAGTATTGTACCTGAAGAGGACAATTTTTTCAGTAAGGGTTATAGAGCAAAACCTTGTGGAATAGTAATTAGAAGAAATCTATTAACAAGAGGAGGATCTAGATGGTGAAGTTAGTCTTAAACATCTTGGCCTATCTTCTAGTGGTCATTGTCAACTTTTTAGCCAACGCCTTACCGCTCAACGGTCAAACAACAGGTGAGATATCGGACAAAGTACAAGTTCTGTTCACTCCCGCTGGTTATGTTTTCAGTATTTGGGGACTGATATATTTACTGCTTGGGCTGTGGGTACTGCGACAATTCCCTAAAAGCCGACGTAACCTGCCACTTTATCAAAGTACTAGTGTTTGGTTTGTACTTAGCTGTTTATTAAATTCCACCTGGATTTTCTTATGGCATTATAACTATTTTACACTCTCGGTCGTTATCATGATTTCCTTACTCCTCACACTCATTGCCCTTTATGGTAATGCAAAGAGAAGTGATCCGTCCTTTTTAGATATCGCTCCATTTTCTCTTTATCTTGGTTGGATTAGCGTTGCCACCATTGCGAATATCAGTTTCACTCTAGAATTCTATGAGTGGAGTGGCTGGGGATTGTCTGATATTACATGGACGATTATTTTATTATTTACAGGGACGATTTTAGCCATTTTCTTTACTACTCGAGAAAAGGACTGGTTGTATCCACTTGTTTTTGTCTGGGCATTTATTGGCATCGGAGTAAAAAACCAAGACCTCGAACCTGCAATTACCACAACAGCTTATGGTTTAGCCGTAACGACCCTAATTCTCTCATTGCTAATTTACTTTAGAAAGCGTTAGTGTAAGAAAAGCGCAAGGCGCCCGTTTATCGGCGACATGCATAAGACAAGACGGCTGAAAGGTTGCTCTTTGACCTTTTAGACGGCTTGACTTATGACCTCGAGCCGATGGCGCCTGGAGCTGGACTAAAAACCATATAAAACCCTCTCTTTCATTCTGTTCAAAAAAACTAGCATTTGCTAGTTTTTTTGAACAGTAAAGCCATTTGAGAAAAGAATGATACTTTTTCCAGTAATATTTAATTGGTTAAATGTATAGGTGTCCCGAATCTTTTCATCTATTATTTTTTCAAATTCATCTCATAGTCGAGTATTCCACTGAGAATTAGATAAAAAAGCCATAATTAATACGAAAAAAACCTCGGTAGAAGTGAGGCCACTGAAAAAGTGTTCACTTTGAACAATTAGCAGGTATTTTTATCAACATACAGTAAATAAAAGGAGTTAACTATCTACATATAGTAGGTAATTAGCTCCTATTTTTCTTTAATTAGACTTTTTCAGTGCCCTCGGTAGAAGTACTTATTTTTTTACGTAATGGCTTAATGCCAATAGCGGAAAAATATACTGGTAGCTATGATAATGAATATAAAAACTCGCTGCCATTCCTTGGCCCTTCGGATACGATGTAGTCCAATCTTCCTTTTCACCATATTTGATTAAATAATGGATACCTCGATCAATTTCACTACTTTCTTTTTCAACTGAAATTAAGGCATCCAATGCCCAGGCTGTATGTGTGAGGGTACTTTTCTTTAATGGTATATATTTTTTTTCGATATCACTATTGCAGGATTCTCCCCAACCTCCATCTGGGTTTTGAATATTTTTCAACCATGTAACAGCCCGTTGAATCGCTTGTTTATCTCTCCTTTCACCGACAGCCATTAAGCCAGTTAAAGCACTCCATGTTCCATATATATAACAAATCCCCCATCGCCCATACCATGACCCGTCATTTTCTTGATGCAAATACAACCACTTCTTCCCTTTATCAATTAAGGTATATGGCTTTTTTAAATGAACAAAATTACCTAAATACTCAAGTGTTCTACCTGTTAAATCGGGGGTAGAAGGATCTGTGAGTAAAAATTCAGGTTTTTGTATAGGTAAAAGGTGAACCACTTTTTTGTTTACCATCCGTTCAAATGCCGGCCAACCACCATCCTCGTTTTGCAACGCTAAAATCCAAGCAATACCTCTTGACCAGGCGGCGTGGAAGGAGGGGTCTTGATAGACACCACTTGCCATGGCTCGTAACGCAGCAGTCGTATCATCGACATCAGGATTGATCGTATTAACATCAGAAAACCCCCATCCACCAGGTAACGAGCCATCTGCATTAATCTGCCAATCGCCGTACAAAACATGTTGCCGCTTCATAATATACTCGTTTGCTTTTTTGACCACCGACTCATTTTCATTCACTCCTGCTTCTTGCAAGGTATGACTAATCAACGTGGTATTCCAAACATTCGCTGTTGTGTATTGCATATGAGGATAGCCATGTATTGTACACTTCATCTTCAGTAGTCCTTTTACAGCTTCTTGGATTGTTATATCGGTTCGTTTATACCCTAATGATAGAAGAGCAAAAATCATAAAAAAGGTAGAGCTAAAGTAACTGAGCAAGGTTCCATCTTCTTCGATTCTCTCTAACATATAGGTTTTCGTTTTTTGCTTGGCGACTCTTCTAAGTTCCCATGGTAACCCAATAAGAGAACGGACTCCTTGCTGAATATGACTAGAGAAGGTGCTCCACTCACTCGTTCGGTATTCCTTCCAACCATCGGTACCTTTTCTTAGTAACAAGGAAGATAAATCTGGGGATTTTTTCGTTTTCCGTTGATACTTCGCTTCGCTTAATAGCAATAAAGGCGCTAAGTTGGCACGACCAAAAACAGATAAATCAAAGAAATTGATTGGAAAACTTGGGGGCAGCAACATGAATTCTACTGGAATGGGGAAAAACGAAGGCCATGAATATTGCCCTGTTATCGCTAGTGTAAGCTTCGTAAACATATCTGCCTTATCAATACCTCCCCCTTTCCGAATGACATCTTCTGCCATAGTTATATTATGATCTTGGTCTGAGCAATAACCAGAATATAATAGCGCATAGTAAGCTTCAATAGTTAGCGAGAGATTTGGCTGCTTCTCATCATGAAATAGTTTCCAGCCTCCGCTCATATCTTGCCGGCTTTCAATCCGCCCCACCAGGTCTTGAATGAGAGATTCATATTTTTTTATTTTTAAAGAACGCAACAAAATAATCATGTAAGCGTCTGTTTTTATTCCTGTATCAAATGGGAAATCCCATGACCCGTCACTTCCCTGTTTTTTTTGCAAAACCTTAATAAGACGCGACATCTCCTCTTTTGCTTCCGCCTTCAAGTCTTGTCCTCCTTATGTGTTAGGATTAAAGTTCTCTTTTCTATTTATTCAATAGCCAAGCTGCTTATGAAAATCGATTAAATGTTCCCCCCCAGGGTGTAGAAATTTTGAGTTTTACCTTTAACGTATAGAGATGTAACAGTAATAAAAGCAATCCACCAGTATTCAAACCGATAATAATACCACTCATTCCGAGATCAGTTTTGGAGCCTAATACATATAACACCGTAAAAGAAACGATAGTCGCCCATATCGTGTGATAAAGTGCATCTTTAACGAGACCGAATCCGATTAAAAATGCTTGCAGAGGGAGAACAAAGAAGTGAATCAGGAAATAAGGCCATAATAATTGCAGATAGCGTGTCGCCTCTGTATTCGTATAAAACATGTTCGTTAATGATTCTCCAAAATAATAATAAATGAGCACCACCGGAATACTGTAGGCCGTCGTTCCCCATAACACACTTTTTAGCATCATCAAAATTTTCTTCCGATTATCTTTTGATACTGCTTCTGAAACGGCAGGAATTAAAGCAACCAATAAGGAATGAGCAATAAAACCAGGGAAAAAGCCAATCGTCATGGCGACTCCTGCTAGCAGCCCAAATTGTTCGGTAGCTTGTGATGGTTGAAGCCCATGTTGGATAAGAGTTGCTTTAATTAAGAAGGGTTGAATGGCATGTGAAACGGCATGAAACACACGCAAAAAGGTTGTCGGTACACTCACCGCTAATAGAGCCTTACCAACCTCTTGAGGATTGATGTGTTTATGCTTTAACCCCCTGAAACTTTTCCAGTGAAGAAAATAAGCCTGTATTAAATAGAGAAAAACGGCTGATTCTGAAGCAATTAATATACAGAGGGCAACAAATAGAGCTGCTTCATTACTAAAATCATAAAAACGAAAAACAAGCACCAACAACAGAAGCTGCGCAACTTTTCGTAAAAAATTTGAAAAAGCGATTTTCCCTAACTTGCCAATCCCCATAAAATAGCCTCTACTCAAACTAGAAAACGCGACGATAGGGATAAGCAATACCATCAGCCATCTAACAAGTGGATGATACGATGAAAAAAGAGGTAGCACGGTAAAGACTAGCCACCCAATTGTCACAAAAAAACTCGTTAAGACAATCGTCCATTTCATCGTATAAAGCAAGGTGCTTTTGTGGTACTCTCTTTCATTTTCTGCAATCACTTTTGACAATGACACTGGTAACTCCAGCGAAGCAATAATGACAATAAAAAAGATGATAGGAAGAATGGACATGTAATGACCTAAACCTTCTTCTCCTAATTGCTTAGCTAACGTCATATTAATGAAAAACTCTAAACACTCTCCTAAAAATGCCGCTACTGTTAAGAGAAGAATTCCTTGAAATAATCTTTTCATCTGTTCACACCTCTTCAATTGGTTCTCTATCTTCAACATATGAGACAAGCCGTACATTTAGATGTAGAAAATGAAAGAGATAGTGAAACGATTTGACCGATTCAACCATTTAATGAATATAATTCTGAAAATCATGCGCTTATGATGTACGAACCTCTCCTGGAATATCACTCACTAGAGGCATAGAAAAAAAGGAGATCCGTAAGGATCTCCTTTTTCAAAGATTATTCAGAAGAAAACATCTAAAAGTTCTCCTCTTGCTCAATCGTAGATATCTTAGTTCTTTTTCGACTTTCTTTTAAATTTGCTCAATGTTTCATACACAATCGGAACGACCACAAGCGTTAGCAAGGTTGAGCTTGTTAACCCACCAATTACGGTTACCCCAAGTCCACGTGAGACAAGCCCACTTCCTTCAATTCCAAGTGCAAGTGGGAATAATGCACCAATGGTTGCGATCGCGGTCATTAATATTGGACGAAGCCGAGTTGAACCTGCTTCTAACAAGGCTTCTCTGGTTGATAATCCTTCGTTTTCTTTGTGAATCACCCGATCAATTAACACAATCGCATTCGTTACCACAATTCCAATCAGCATCAATGCACCAATTAGAGCTGAGATACTCAACGTTTCACCAGCTATTAAGAGGGCGATTAACCCACCGATAATCGTAAATGGTAATGAGAAGAGAATCGCAAATGGAGCAAGTGCACCACCAAATGTGATGACAAGAATTAAATACACAATCGCAATGGCTGCTAGCATAGCAAGGCCAAGCTGTTTGAATGATTCTTGGATATCTTCTGTCACTCCGCCCATATTCACTTCTACATTAGATGGAATATCGAGTTCTTCTACTTTTTCTTGAAGCTGTTGAGACGCTTTCGCGACATCCTTCGTCGTTAATTCGCCACTCACTTCAACAAATAAGCGTCCATCACGTCGTGTCACCGTGTCACTCGTTTTACCTTCCACAACAGAAACGACGTCTGAAATAGATACTTCTATTCCTAATGGAGACATAATGGTTTTCGTCGTTAAGTCTTCAATAGAAGCATATTGTTCTTTTTTCATTTCAATATAAACATTGACGTCTTCTCCGTCTTTTTCCACTGTTGTAAAGACTGAACGTTGACGTTGTTGACTAATTTCCATACCAATTTGCGCAGCGGAAAGACCTAACTTACTTAATTTTTCCTGATCCGCCACCAACATATATTCTTCATAGGTGTCTGATATACTTGTATCGACATTACGGAATGTATCTTCTTTTTCCATTAACGCTTTGATTTCAGCTAGAACAGGCTCAATATCCGATAACTGTTCTCCATATACAAAGTATTTAATCACGTTACTACTTCCAGCTCCAGAGAAATCTTGAGATGCGAATTCACCTGTATCAGTAAGTTCTTGTAAATCTTGAATTACCGCTTCTTTCTCTTCACTGAAATTTTCGGTATCTTCGTTATATTTTACAAAGAATAGCGCTTGATTCGATGCTCCAGGATTCATTGGATTTTCTCCGCCAACTGAATATTGGATCGTTTCGACGTCTGAGCGTTCTTCTAAGAAGACTTGTGCTTGCTCAGCAATAACTACGACATCATCCAGTGTTTGCCCTGGCGCTGGGTTGAACGATGCAATCACCATTTTTTCTTCATCAGACGGTAAAAAGCTAACGCCAATAATTGGGACTAAGAATAAACTTCCCACTAACATACCAACGGCAACTAATGAAGTAATAATTTTATGATTTAATGTCCAAGT
The DNA here is from genome assembly GCF_037024155.1 of Bacillus sp. 2205SS5-2. Taxonomy (NCBI): domain Bacteria; kingdom Bacillati; phylum Bacillota; class Bacilli; order Caryophanales; family Bacillaceae; genus Bacillus; species Bacillus spongicola. Next base: position 11,179 of record NZ_JAYKTS010000041.1, on the reverse strand, counting down.
CAGAATCTTTTTGTACCCACCAGCTAATCGACTTGGTTTCTCTTGATGTCCTGCCTTCATTCCTTTTTTAAACAAGGTATGTGCAAGCATCGGCACAATAGTAATCGCCACGAATAAAGATGCTAATAAGGCAAAAACAATTGTTAGCGCAAACGGCAAGAATAATTCCCCAATCATTCCTTCCACTAATCCAAGTGGTAAGAAAACAGCAATCGTTACGATTGTCGAGGACATGATTGGTACGAACATCTCTTTCGTTGCCTCACGAATTAAATCTTTTCCTGATAACTTTTCATCCTTTAACGTCATCCGTCGGTAAATATTTTCCACCACAACGATAGAGTCATCCACGACGCGCCCTATGGCTACTGTCATTGCACCAAGTGTCATAATATTTAACGTTATATCCATTTGATGTAAGACCAAAATAGCGATCAGCAACGAAAGCGGAATAGAAATGACAGAGATTAAGGTTGACTTAATATCTCGCAAGAACAGAAGAATAATAATAATCGCAAAGAACGCCCCGAAAAGTGCTTTGCTCAGCATCGTACTAACAGACTCTTCAATGGGCTCTCCTTGGTCAAATGTTGTGATGACTTCTGAGCCTTTCATTTGCTCTTCAAATTCCTCTAATTCCTCTTTGACTAAGTTCACCACGTCCACCGTATTAGCATCAGCAGATTTGACAATTTGGACACCGATGGACTCTTTTCCGTTGGTTCTGGAAATTGATTCTGCTTTTCCAATTAGCTCAATTTCCGCTAATTCATCTAAAGAAATAGTTGGGATTTCAAACTGTGCAGGAGCTTGTTGTGCCTGAGGTGCTTCACCTGTACCAGTTTGGCCACTTGGTTCTGCCCCACCGATCACAGGAATTTGTACATTTTTCAAATCTTCTAACGTGCTAATATTTCCGTCTAATACAACCGATTTTTGTGTATCACTAAACGTATATAACCCTAAAGGAAACGAGATATCTGCTCCCTGGATCATTCCTTTAACAGTTTCTTCTTTTAACCCGAGTTCAGCTAATTTCTCTTGATTAAAGACAAGTTGAACTTCTTCAATTTGTTGACCAGAAATCTCGACGCTCGCCACCCCGTTCAGGCCTTGCAGCGTCGGAATTAATTCTTCTTCTACTGTCGTCGTTAAAGAGGCTAGTGTCTCGCTTTCATTAGAAACACTAAAAGACATCACTGGGAAAGCATTAAAGCTTAAACGTGATACATCCGGTGCCTCGACGCCCTCTGGTAATGTTAAATCAGCTAACTGATCTTCTACCTCATCTACAGCGAGGTCCATGTCTTTACTAAACTTGTATTCTACTTGAATCACAGAAGCATTTTGAAATGACGAGGAGCTAACCACATTCACTCCATTTAAATTTTGAATCTTCTTCTCAATCGGTTCTGACAATTTATCCGCTACTTCTTCTGGTGTCGCCCCTGGATAGATTGTTGTTACGGTAATTAATGGGGTATTGATATCAGGTAATGTTTCAAGCTTCATATTGAAACCTGAATATAATCCTGCTACTGTAATAATGATAGTAATTAACCAAACAGCAAACTTATTTTTCAAATTAAAATTGATTAATTTATTCACGTATTCTATTCCTCCTTTTTAATATGACCACTTAGTCACCTTCTATTTAATAATAATGACTAAATGGTCAGTAGTCAATGGATTAATCTGTGAACATTCTAAGAATATCTTTACTTTAACTGACCACCCAGTCATAATATAAATAAATTCTTTAAAACACCTATTGCTAATGAAGGAGAAGAGGTGGGGTAATGACAGAAAAAGCGTTGCTTATTATTGAAACCGCCATGAAGTTATTTGCAAAAAAAGGGATCAACGCTACATCTATTCAAGAAATTGCAAAAGAAAGCGGTATTTCTAAAGGTGCTTTTTACTTACATTTTAAATCTAAGGAAGCACTTTTGATTGGAATATTTGAACTTCATTCAAAACAGATTCAACAAAAGATACTTGATATAGAAGTACAAGACTTGCCTCCAAGAGAAACATTTATTAAACAAGTCCAAGCACAAATAGAAGAACTCGAACAGCATAAAGAGTTTATCATTATGCAAGTACGTGAAAGAGCGATTCCTTTCTCAGTAGAAATCAAAAATATTTTACGCAATATGAGAATGAAACAGTTCTTATTTTACCAACAAACTATTTCTTCTATTTATGGAAATAATGTTGACAAACATTTAATGGATCTTTGTCTCATGATGCAAGGAATATTTAAAGCGTATATTGAATTAATTATCTTTGAACATGTATCCTTTAATTCGGAGCAGATCGCACATTTTCTTTTAAGAAGAATGGATGATCTCGTCAAAGGTATCTTACAAGAAATTGAAGAACCACTACTCAGGGAAGATAGTTTAAACTTTATTGACTGTCTCACCACTTCGTCTGTTACAAAAGAAGGACTACTCATGTATCTAGAAGCTGTAGAGCAACAGTTAGATCCAGATAAACAGGATGAAGCATATGAAACCCTTCAAGTGATTTTGGATGAACTACACAAAGAAAAACCGCGAAAAATGGTTCTTAAAGGCATGCTTACAAACTTTGAAGATGAACACTGGAACAAAGTAAAAATGCTCATAAGTCAATTTATTGGTAGTCTTGATCAACTCTAACCTTTTAAACCCAAAAAGAAGCGGCTCTTAGTACAATACTAAGAGCCGTTTTTTATCTTATATAGCTATGAACTCACACTCACTGCATATCGGTTGATTCATAAATTTTCACTGCGATCATTTCTTGTTCAAGTGCCGCTTCATACATACTTGCCGCTACCTTATCACTATGGATATTACGGTATTTTCGAAGAGAACCTTGCAAAAATGGTTTTAAAATATTCCCTGCAATCTCGCCCATTTTTTCGCCTAAGCGAAATTCAGCACGCTCTCCTACTAATAATGAAGGTCGAAAAATTTTCAAAGAAGGCAGATTTACCTTCTTTAAACTCTCTTCTAATTCTCCTTTTACTTTACTATAAAAAAAAGGAGAAGATGACTTGGCACCAATCGCCGAAATCACTAAAAATTGCTTAGCACCAAGCTCTTTCGTTCGTTTGGCAAGTTGGACAGGGTAGGTGAAATCCACTTCAATAAACTTCTCTTTTGTTTTCGCCTTCTTGATGGTGGTCCCTAAACAACAAAATACGTCATCGTACTTGTCTTGAACTTCTGTTTCCAAATGAAGAAAATCGATCACTTTCACTATCAGTTTTGGGTGTTGAATATTGATTTCTTTTCTCACTAAAACGGTAACAGATTCATATTCTGTGCTTTCTAATAAAAGATTGACTACTTCTCCCCCAACTAAACCTGTTGCTCCGACGACTAATGCACTCTTCATGAATTCTCTGTCTCCTTTTGGTGTTCTCTTCCCTTTATTATCAGGAAAGAATGAAAAATTGTCTAGTCATGAAGACTTGCTTAAATCACTAGCAAAGGAAAGATGAGCAATTAGCTTCCAAAAGTAAGTCAGAAATAATGAAACCTACTGAAGCTTCTTTTGCGTAATGTACTTCCTGTTTCTTTCTCTAGTTATATATGAATCGAATCCAGTGAAGTTTCAAAAATTTGTGACAATTGCTACATCTTTTTGTTTACATATTACGATAAGATATAGAAAAGAAATGGGGTGTAGGTATGAAAACGAATGTAGGAGCAACTGATCGAATAATTCGAATTGTATTAGCATTAGTTCTTTTCTCATTATTTTTTCTCCTTGAAGGGAACCTAAAATATCTATCTCTAATTGGTATCATTCCACTTTTAACTGCTTTTGTGAGATTCTGTCCATTATATTCTTTAGTGGGAACCAGTACCTGCAAAGTGAAATAGCAGAATTACAAAAGAGGAAGCTCACTGCTCCCTCTCTTTTGTTTAGTTATTTCTTCGTTAAAGAACGACTTGATTTAACTTCTCATTCTTCAAGCCTTGTTTTATTCTAAATGTAATATTGAATCTCACCTGATAAAAACTTTACTATACTAACCAGGAAAAAGTTTATGTACATTATTCAGTCAGTGGCAGACAGATAATCACAACTGTTCCTTTTCCTTTTTCACTTTCAATTTTGAGAGAACCATAATGCTGCTCAATAATTCGGTAACTAACTGTAAGCCCAAGTCCAGTACCTTTTTCTTTAGTTGAGTAAAATGGTTCACCTAATCTAGTTAGTCTTTCCGTGTTAATGCCAACCCCGTTGTCTTTCACACGTATCTCGACTTCCTTATCTATTTGATTCAACTCGATAGAGATATGACCATGATCCGGAATAGCTTCTAGTGAATTTTTTATGATATTAATTAATACTTGCTTCAATTGATTGGGATCACACATAACCCACAGATCTTCTTTTGCTCGATTTTCTAAATCTAATGTGACAGTATCTAAATTTGCTTGTGCCTCCATTAAGACCATCACCTGAGCCAAAATCTCCGAAATGTTTCTTTTTTTAAAGCGTACATCTTCTTGCTTGCCTAAAATAAGCATTTCTCCTGCAATCAGGTTAATCCGTTCAATTTCTGAGTACATAATCGATAAATGATCCTCATTCACCTCTTTTGTGGTTTGCATTAATTGAACAAACCCTTTCAATGAAGTCAAGGGGTTTCTGATTTCGTGCGCAACAGCGGCTGCTAATTGACCAATCACCGCCATTTTTTCAGAGCGAATCATATGTTTCTCATTTTCGCGAAGCCTTGTAATATCTCGAGCAATACCAAATACTCCTTTTACTTGCTCATGAACTATAATTGGAATTAACGAGGTCCGCAGTAGAATTTTCTGCTGATCACCATTTTGAAGTACTGTTTCGAACTTCTGAGGAAGTCCTTGAATTGCTTTTTGATAATGTTTTTTCATATCTTCTCTTGAGCTCTCACCAATTAGCTCAATCACGTCTCTCTGCTTTAAATAATCTTTTGAAAACCCAAGAATCTTCTCACCTTCTGGGTTAATGGACTTCACTCTTCCCTTTGGATCTAATTCGAAAACAGCATCCGGATTATGATTATATAAAGACTGATAATGCTGCTTGCTTCGTTCGAGCTGCTGTTCCTTCTCTTCTAATTCATAATGGGATCGAATGAGTCTCTTTGCAGAATTAAAAATCAGAAGATATATTAAACCTCCTGTTAACACAATAAACACCCATCCTTTATATCGTTGCAAGAACATAAGTAGCATCATATCGTCATGTGCTAAAATCAATGTAATTTTATCGGATAAAAATATCCACAAAACCCCAAACAGGCTATACAGTAACGAAATTCTTATAGCAATCATACTTGCCTTGTTCATTTTAGTAACTCCTTTTCATTCATGAAAATAGTATAAGTTCTAAGCACCCGGATTATGTAAAAGTGGTAGTCTCTGACAACTGATAGTGAAACATGGAAAAATTTCGACATTTTCTTTATAATGGACTCATCAACAAAAAAGGAAATGGTGCACTATATGAGTATTTTAAGCGTAAAAAATTTAAGTCATGGATTTGGTGACCGCGCCATATTTAATGATGTCTCCTTTCGTTTATTAAAAGGGGAACATATCGGTCTTGTTGGAGCAAATGGCGAAGGTAAATCAACCTTTATGAATATTATTACCGGAAAGCTTCAACCTGATGAGGGAAAAGTTGACTGGTCTAAAAAAGTTCGCGTAGGCTACTTAGATCAGCATGCCATTCTCGAAAAAGGAGCTAGCATTCGGGATGTTCTTAAAACTGCATTTCAGTATTTATTTGATGTTGAAACCGAAATGAATGAACTGTTTGCCAAAATGGGTGATGTATCTCCCGAAGAACTTGAAACGTTGCTTGAAGAAACAGGAACTTTACAAGATATGTTAACAAATAATGATTTCTATGTTATTGATGCCAAAATAGACGAAGTTGCGCGCGGTCTAGGTTTAACCGACATTGGTCTAGACCGTGACGTTCACGATCTTAGTGGTGGTCAAAGAACGAAAGTATTGCTATCTAAGCTTCTGTTGGAGAAGCCAGAAATATTGCTTCTCGATGAGCCGACCAACTACCTTGATGAGCAACATATCGAATGGCTCAAGCGTTATTTGCAAGAATACGAAAATGCATTCGTATTAATTTCACACGATATTCCATTTTTAAATAGTGTCATCAACCTAATCTACCATATGGAAAACCAAGAGTTAAACCGTTTTGTTGGAGATTATGATGATTTTCTTAAAGTTTATGAAATGAAAAAGCAACAGCTTCATTCTGCTTTCAAACGACAGCAACAAGAAATCTCGGAATTAAAGGACTTTGTTGCCCGGAATAAAGCCCGTGTGTCGACTCGAAATATGGCTATGTCAAGACAAAAGAAATTAGACAAAATGGATATTATTGAGCTTGCGACTGAGAAGCCTAAACCAGAATTCCGCTTCAAGGAGGCACGAACATCTGGTAAGGTCATATTTGAAACAAAGAATCTCGTTATTGGGTATGATCAACCTCTTTCTAACCCGTTAAATCTCCGTATGGAACGTGGACAACGAATCGCACTCGTTGGGGCAAACGGAATCGGAAAGACAACGTTGCTTCGGAGCATTTTAGGCGAAATTAAACCAGTTTCAGGTTCAGTTGAACGTGGTGATTACCTTCATATTGGATATTTCGAACAAGAAACGAAATCGAAAAGTCAAAATACTTGTATAGAAGAAGTGTGGAGCGAATTCCCTTCCATGACTCAATATGAAGTCCGCGCTACTTTAGCAAAATGTGGACTTACAACCAAGCATATTGAAAGCAAGGTAGAGGTGTTAAGTGGTGGGGAGAAAGCGAAAGTTCGACTCTGCAAACTTATTAATAGCGAAACCAATTTACTCGTACTAGATGAGCCCACCAACCATTTAGACGTTGATGCAAAAGCTGAGTTAAAACGAGCACTTCAAGCTTTTAAAGGAAGCATCCTTCTGATTTCACATGAACCTGAATTTTATCAAGATATTATAACAGATATTTGGAATTGTGAAGAATGGACGACAAAGGTATTTTAATATTTCAAGGACTGCCTCTTTGGCTAGTCCTTTTTTCTATGCACGTTTAACAGGAAAATCGTCTTCTTCAAAAGCTTTTTTCATATCCATTGTTGCAATTTCAGCTCAATTATGATGGAATCCTTCATTTTGCTGTTGACTCCCATCAAACTAAACGAAAAATGCCACGAATTAAAGCTATATCAGAAGTTTTAGGCTGGCTTGAAAGCAACAAATTTTGCGGAGCCAGCCTTCTTACAACAAAAAACTCTTATATTTGCCATCCTCGTGTTCATTTTCTTAGCAAGGAATACGTTTTGATATTGAATTAATTATATAATGTGAAAGTTATCACATATAGTAAAAAATATATCAGAATGTGATTTTTATCACAGCTCATCCACTTCAAACCTTTTACACTATCAGTAAGCGTTTTACTTATTATCTATTAGGGGGATTTATGATGATGAAAGCAGCTGTTGTAAATGAATTTAAAGATCAATTATCTGTAAAAGAAGTTGAAAAACCAACGATTGGTGCAGGAGAAGTTCTTGTTCATATAAAAGCTTGTGGAGTTTGTCACACAGACTTACATGCAGCTCACGGAGACTGGCCAGTCAAACCGAAGCTTCCTCTTATCCCAGGACATGAAGGAGTCGGCGTGATTGAAGAAGTCGGCGAAGGTATTACTCATTTAAAAATTGGCGATCGTGTTGGTGTTCCTTGGTTATATTCTGCTTGTGGGCAATGTGAATATTGCTTAAGTGGTAAAGAAACATTATGTGAAAGTCAACAAAACTCAGGTTATTCAGTTGACGGTGGCTATGCAGAATATTGCAAAGCGGATGCCTCGTATGTTGTGAAGGTACCTGACAATTTATCATACGAAGAAGCTGCACCGATCTTCTGTGCAGGTGTAACAACTTATAAAGCATTAAAAGTAACAGAAGCTAAACCAGGTGAATGGGTAGCCATTTACGGTGTTGGCGGTTTAGGACATGTTGCCGTTCAATACGCAAAAGCAATGGGTCTAAATGTAGTCGCTGTAGACCTTGGCGATGACAAACTAGAATTGGCGAAAGAGCTAGGTGCAGACCTTGTCGTAAATCCACAAAAAGAAAACCCAGCTGATTTCATCAAAGAAAAAGTTGGCGGAGTGCACGCTACGGTGGTAACAGCAGTTTCAAAACCAGCGTTTGAATCAGCTTATAAATCGATTCGTCGTGGTGGAGCTTGTGTTCTTGTAGGACTTCCACCAGAAGAAATGCCAATTCCAATCTTTGATACGGTTCTAAACGGAACTAGAGTCATTGGTTCTATCGTTGGTACTAGAAAAGACCTTCAAGAAGCGCTACAATTTGCAGCTGAAGGAAAAGTAAAAACAATCATTGAAGTACAACCTCTAGAAAAAATTAACGAAGTATTCGATCGAATGATTAATGGGGATATCAATGGTCGAGTGGTTCTTAAATTAGGCGAATGAGTTAAATAATTAAGGCTGTTTTCGCAATTACGAAAAGCGGAAGTGGCTCGCCCAGGGACGGCAGGCATCTGGCAGAACACGCAGTGAAGCCTGCTTCACGCAGTGGGCTGACAAATGCCCGAGTCCCTAGCCACTGCAGCTGGACACACGAAAAGCGGAAGTGGCTCGCCCAGGGACCCGTCTATTTTTGATGGAAATCAACAGTGAAATGGAAGGTTTAATCAAAATATGATGAAATAACCACAATGTATACGAAAAGAGTCATAATTAAAGAGAGAATCCATAACGGATTCTCTCTTTTCCATATTCTTTGTTATTTCACTTCAATATTCATAACTTAAGTGCCTATTACATTGTTTTTCACTTTTCCATGACGCTTATCACATTCTAAAAAAAAGTGAAAAGTATAGAATTGAATTCAGTCACCATTTTTCTAGCTTTTTCACGTTCAAAGTCACAAAGAAGCTCATTTTTCTAAAAAAATCCATTTTACTTAAAATTGGTCTGTTGTTGTTATCAAGTTAATCTGAACCAAGTAAGATTATTTTCCTTTTTTTTGAACTTTAGATGAACCTGTAAACGGGTTGATTTCGTATGTCAAATCTCTTTCCGCTTCTTTTTCTTCAATTGAAATCCTTTTACCCAGCGACGCATAATACCAAATAAAAGCTCCAAAAGATAGGATACCGCCAATAGCTGTTACCCAAAAAGCTACACCTTCCATTAGTCCCGCCTCCATTAATGTTTTTTCACTTATATCCTCATTTGCATGATCTTTGATTGTTAACAATCATATCAAATATTAAGAATATTCAGCGCTACTTTTTTAATAAGGCTGTTTTCGCAAAGAGTGTTGCTTTTCTTACCAGTCTATACGCTTTGATATCTCTTCAAAATGGATACTTCCACAAAATGAGAGATTTAATAACACAATTTTATTCAAAAAGAGCTTTTAGTGAAGACTACTTCTTCTTTTTCTTATGCATTGTTTTTTTCTTGAAAGTGCTATTAGCTTTTTCTTCTTTCTTCACTTCTTCTTCGATCAAGTTCCCTCTATAAAGGGTTTTTCTGTCAGCCTTCACACCTAATTGCTTGCAAAACCGCTTAATATCACGCTCTTCTTGTGGACTCACAATGGAAATAACCTGTCCTTTGGCACCCATTCTGCCTGTTCGTCCAGAGCGATGCACATATTGATGAAAATCTCGAGGAATGTCTAATTGAATAATATGAGAGACATCTGATATATCTAGGCCACGCGCAGCCAAATCCGTCACTAGTAAAATAGAAACCGCATTATTTCTGAATTTCCTTATAGCAGCTTCTCTTTCTTGTTTTTTGGCTCCCCCGTCTAACACAGCAACATCAATTTTATGGAATCCGAGCTTGGTTTGTACGTCTCCTACTTTTTGTACATCATTGATGAACACAAGGACTTTCCCAGATACTGTGTGTAGAACACTTCTTAAAGTATCGATTTTTTCCCGCTGTTCACTGACGAGATAAAGATGATTGACATTTTCTTTATCTTCTTTCGAGTGCTGGACTTTAATTAACGCAGGAGAGTCCATCAGTTCTTGCGCGATTTGCTCCGTCTCTTTCCCAATTGTTGCAGAGAAGAACAACAACTGACGCTGATCTTTCAATGTCGTTTTAATAATTTCTTGTAAGCTTTTGCGATGTTCTGGTAAGGTAAGCTGATCGGCCTCATCGGCAACAATCATTTTTACTTCATGCATTTTCATTTTCTTAGATTTAATTAGCTCGAGAATTCGTCCGGTTGTACCGACGATCACTTGAGGACGATTTTTCAGCTTCTCAACTTGCTTTTTAACGTTTGCCCCACCGATAAATGAAGCACTTTTTATACCACTCTCTTTTGTCCACGTTTGAATTTCACCGTGTATTTGCATCACTAATTCCCGCGAAGGGGCTAATATGACCGCTTGAATTTGTTGATTTTCAGGATTAATTTTTTCAAGAATTGGCATTAGGTAGGCTAGTGTTTTTCCTGTTCCAGTTGGCGATTCACATATGACATCTTTTCCTTCCAAAATGGCTGGAATGGCGTCAGATTGAATACTTGTTGGTTTAGGAAATTCAGACTGCTTCCATGCTGCTTGTAAAAAAGGCTTAAACTCCTTCAATACTGACCAATTCATTGTTACATTTTCGCTCATTTCACATTTCCTCTCTATTCTTACCTAGCTCTTTATTAGTCATAGTGTACCATGTTTTATCGTAAATAAAACTATGGGACCCATACTCTCTGTATATGTTGATAATTTTTATGCTAGAGGAGAAAGATTTGAACGTCAAGTAAACAAACGCAGAAACACCATTTTTAAAGACTCTTATCAAAAATTTTATTACTTTAAACTCAAAGAAACAATGTATACGAAACCCCATGTCCTGTCAGACACCGCAATGAATGAAAATGGGGTCTAGCGGTTTAATGATGCATTAAACTGTTCATCCTGTTAATGCAGGTCTGAGGTCGCCTCTTTTTTGGTGAATAAAACCCCGTTTACGAAACCGATCTAGTACATTCATGAGTATCGCCTATTGTTGCCATGAGCACGTGTATAAAAATACAAGCTCAAGAATGTATGACCTAGCATTATACAAAGGATGAGATGGTTATGGATGCTATTTTAGA
>NZ_JAYKTS010000040.1 GCF_037024155.1 Bacillus sp. 2205SS5-2 | reverse complement strand
GTTTTCTAGACAATTACACTATACCAAATGTTGAGGTGCTTTTTTATGTCTATTTTTCATTGTCAATGAACATTTATGAACTATAACTAACCTTACAGCTAGTTATGTTATGCATTATTTTTTATGTGCGAAAGTTGAGTTAATAAGAAATAGCAAAGACCACTAAATGGATTGTCTTCTTGTAACACTCTCAATAGCAGCCTTCGCCACTAGCAAGAGAATAGTTTCAAGTTAGGATATTTCCCCATAACAGCGACCCTCCCATAAATAAAATGATTTATGATTTATCATTAATAATACCATATAAAGGAATACTTTTTATTAAAGGGATGCAATTAGATGCAATTAGCAGCAGTTGATTGCATTCGCAGATCTTAAGTTATTGCCCCCTATAATGGAAGATCGACTATTTGTTAATTTCTATTTCACTTAGAAATTCTAATAGTACATCGGTGTACATATCTGGTTTTTGCAAATGAACTAAATGCGAGGCATATGGAATTACGCACACATGCAAATTATTATGTTTCCTTTGGTATGTTGCAGCAGAAGCCACTTCTGCTTTATTCCCTTCGCCCACCATATATAGGATTGGAGCACTAATATTATCTAAGTCAGAAGTATATTCGAAAGGATACCAGTCTTCGTCTCTAGCCCTATAAATAAATTCTCTCCAATCAGATTCGTGTATCAGATTAAGTTGACTAATCACTTCATCATTCTCCAATAATTCTTTTTGGAATTGAACCTCCTGAGCACGCATTTCATTCCAATCGTTCGGCTTATCAGCAGTGATTCCAGACAAAGTTAGGCTAAATATTTTGCTAGGATATTTCTTTGCAAATATTAAACCTTCTAATCCTCCTAGTGAGCACCCAACTAAATGAATTTTATCAATATGTAAATGATCTATTGTCTCTTTCAAATCCTCTGCAGCATCTTCAAAATAGTTGCTAAAATCAACACTTACTGACTTTCAATGTCCTCTTAAATCTGGCACTATTACTTTTTTACTTTTTTGAAGAGCCTCTCTTTGTTTCACAAAATCAGTATTTCCAGTTTGTAACCCAGAATGTAGATTAACAATAGGTTCCCCTTCTCCATTTACTTCAGTATGCAATATCATCTAATCGTCCTCCCTTTTATGCAAATTTTAATTAAACACATAATCGCTCATCAAGGCATATTCAACAAAACTGCTCTTTTATGGAACATTACTTCCACTTCATCTTACCATATTTTTTCCAATAAGACTGACAGTTTTGGTTGCACTCTACCAAACGAATTAGGGTGCAGATTAGTACGCAATTTCATATGAAAAAAGCAGTTCAATTAAGGGTACATATTGTGTTTTTGTACTCCAAAACTGAACTACTTAATTAAATCTTGTAGGTCTTCTTTTTTATCCTTATTACTTTTGATTCAAGTCTTTCACAACTAGTTGTTCCATTATGAGCCATTTAATGGAATAACAACAGCCCTTTAGTAAACCACGTACAAAGAGGTAAAACGGGACATCTTTCTTTTAATTCTACACTCACATGCTTTTTCTTATGGGATGGTTATCCTAACGATACATCCAAAATCATCATGACAACAAAGCCAACCATTAAACCTAATGTAGCTAAATCGGTCGTACCTGACGATTGTGATTCGGGTATTAACTCTTCCACAACAACGAAAATCATCGCACCTGCCGCAAAGGCTAAAGCATACGGAAGAATAGGCTGAACTAAAATCACTGCTGCCGCTCCAATGACTGCAGCAATCGGCTCGACTACTGCAGAGAGTTGTCCATAATGAAAGGCTTTTAACCGGGACATCCCCTCTCCTCGAAGCGGTACGGATAGAGCGGCCCCCTCAGGCATATTTTGAATACCAATCCCAACCGCTAGTCCTACTGCACCAATTAAGCTAGCATCACCTAGCCCTAATGAAGCTGCACCAAATGCGACACCAATTGCCAAACCTTCTGGAATATTATGTAGCGTAATCGCTAAAAACAGTAAGGTCGATTTTTTAAATTGTGTTGGTGGACCTTCAGCCTTCGATTTTTCTTCGCCTAAATGTAAATGTGGAACAATATAATCTAGTAGCCGAATAAAGAGCCCACCAAGTAAAAATCCTATTGCAGGGGCTAACCATGGAATTTGACCATTTTGTTCACTAAACTCAATAGAAGGGGCAAGTAGTGACCAAAAGGAAGCTGCAATCATAACCCCGGCAGCAAATCCTAACATCGTATGTAATGTTCGTTTCTCAATCTTAGTGAAGAAAAAAACAGTTGCCGCTCCAAGTGCCGTCAATCCCCAAGTTAATAAGCCACCAAATAGTGCTTGTATTGTAGGATTAAATTCGGCTAACCAATCTAAAATCAAATAAACTCTCTCCTCAGGTGAACAAAATAATTATCATCTATTTTGTACTAAGATGACTTTCATTGTCAATGACAGTGCAGAGAATTTGATTGATTTACCTGTACTTGACATTTTCCAACTAGGTATCTTTTCACCACTTGCTCATTTTCCATCTTTAGACAAATGAGGGAACGGCGATAAAAACACCTATATTTCCTCATTTATAGACTGGTGCGAAAAGCAACAAACTTTGCGAAAACAGCCTTTATTTATGAATATTTAGTAATTTCTTTAATACTTTCTCCCCTTGTTTATGGTCATTCACTTACTGTAAGAATAAGTCCGTTAACATAATTAATGTGTCAAATTGATAAAGTAGAGACAAGATTTTGGGGACTCTCTCCCTTTTGAAATCAAATGTTTGATAGCCCTGGATGAAGTCTTTACTTAACATCCCATATTCTTTCACACGTATTAACTAAAATAAAGAATCCCCTATCATTGAGTTTGTCCAATCAAAGACTGTTTGGATTTTTCCGTCCCTCAATATCAGATATTCTTTGCAGATATCCATATGTAGTAACCTCTTTTTAGGAGGGAATGAAGCAAAGATTTGCAAAAGCTATTCTTCATTCGGCAAAGGTAAGACCATCTTCAAGTAATTTTCAACTTGAGATGTAAGTCGAATGATTCCCTTAGAAAGGTTGGGAATGACTTTTTTTAATAGAACCTTTTAAAGCGGCTACTTCTGCATGTTATGGATGCGATTCACTAAGCGACCTATATCGTATCAGCGTTCTAGGGCACTTCCCCTTTTATGTATTCTTGCACTATGAAGTCGACAGACGTGGCCAAATGAAGAAGATGAATCGTCGCCAGAGGGAGACCCTGCTCAACACAATGATTGCTGAGGACATGTTCTTTTTGCAAACCCATTCTTGATTCTTCGGATTTCCCCCAAGGAACACAAATCACTACATCTCCCCATTCTTCTGTTGCTGCTTTAATAGATTCAACAACTTATAGGTTATCACTTCAGTCAGCTAGTTTCCCTTCCCTTTCCGATGATTAATGGTAAATATTTTTATGCCATTTTTCAAGTTCAATTTCAACAGTGTCTCTCAGTTTACTCTGTCTATTACGATAGAGAATACGGAAATACAGTGTTTTGTAGAAAGCAAGAATATTTACTTTCTTTCTAAAGAAAACTAGAGAGGGCTCTTCTTTCTTAACGGTCGCGAGTCTTGCCGAAATACCTTTGACCCAGTTGTTAATTATTTCTCCGTCCACTCCTATTTCCAAAAGAGCTTCAATCGGAAAAATCAATCGTTCATCTTCATCATCAATATAGGCGTACTCATTGAATAAACAAGTTTCCATGGCCTCTAAGCATGCCCCCACGTCATTTTTGTCAAACAACGGGTGTAGAACTGCTTGTTGTAAGTAATCCGCTCCATGCGCCACACTATGAGCCCACCCTTTTCCATCGACAAATCCACGAACATCCTCTTCTTTTTGGAGGTACTTCCAACTAGTAGCTATCGCTCGGTTGGCAAGTTCCTCAGGTAGAAAGGAATCTTGTCGATCTTTTTTAAGAATGATTGCAATAACTAAAGAAGAAAAGGAGCGTGTAAATACCGAGTCATCTTTATTTGTACCTAATCCAAAAAACAAGTGCTTCTCATCTAAACACGTTTTAACTATATGCTTCATTTGCTTTGAGGTTAGAAAGCCTTGTGAAATCAGTTTACAAAAACTCGAGTAAATTAGATGATCCCTTAGTTCTGCGTTTGTACTTCCAATATTGAGTAACATAAGTTCAATGAAATGATCCATTTCTCCAGGGACGGTATCATTTCTTAATAAGTTATTGAGCTCGCTTTCAAGTCTCAGCTGGTCTTGCATAAAAAAAACTCCTATCATCATCAATTTAGATGAATTTTATTTTAATTTTCTAAAAATCAAATCGGATGAAACAGGTTTCACACCCATTTCCCTTGCCCAAATCGATAATTGCCCGATATGATGCACTTCATGTGTCGCGATATGTTTTATAATTTGCTCATAGGATAACGTTAGTTCTTCACCACTTCTTCTCGTGATGTTGAGTTTGGCTTTTCCGAAATCCTCTGACCAATTCCGGAAAAATTCCTTCGATAGTTTTTGGGTGTTATCGGAATAATTTATAACCTCTTGGAGTGTTGAAAGGTCTTTTTCATCGACTTGAAGGATACTGGAATCATTCATTCGATTGATCCAAATTTGTTCACAATCGATCACATGAAATAGGTTATGTAAGAAACTACCCATTCCCCCTATCCTCTCTTTTCTTAACTCTTCAAACGAAACATCCGCACACCATCCAAACCAATCTTGTCTAATTTGCCAATTATAATAAAATAAATCTTTCATCTAGATTCCCCCCTTTTTTTCATGATTTTATGAAACTATCCTTGCTGTTTATTCTCATTCCAGCCTTTTTCAAGTGAATGATTCTCTTGAAACCATGCTGGCTTCAGTTTCCCAAAATTCTCATGATCAGCTCTTACTCTCGCTAATCGTACAATCATTTCCTCTGTTTCGTCAGGAGCATTGTTCAAAACCCAAACGATAGAGGAAAATTGACTCATCGCAACATAAATGGAATATAGTCTCCAGAAATTATCCGGTATATCTTCTTGAAAATATCCCTGAATTTGTCCAATGGAAAAAGACACACTTCTCTCGCTACTAAACAAAGCCAATTTATAAAAATCATGGAATGGGTCTCCCCAATCGAAATTATTAAAATCGATTACCCCTGCATATTTTCGATCTTGAACGATTAAGTTACCTAATTGGAAATCATCATGCTGTAGTCTGTTTGGGCGACTCTTCAGGTGATGTTTTTGCTGTTCTATAAATTCGAAAATTTTTTCATCTCCATTGATTTTGATTCCACATGTTTTATAGCGTTCGAGATAGCGATAATGCTTGTTCATCGTACGTTCATACCATGAACTTACCAAATGAGGAGGATCATATTGATGAAGCTTCGCTAAATCTATCCCTGCCTCTACTCCGCAAAAATATTGTTCTTTCAGCGTAAGTTCTTGAATCTTATCCTTTGCTTCTACTCCGCCTATAAAGGTATACAGACTATAGCCTAGATTTTGATCTTGGAGGCTGCCGTAATCAACTGGAATCGGAGCCTTAACTCCGTAGGTTTGCAAGTCTTGGAGGATGGAAAACTCTTTTTGCTTTCGTTCATACGTTTCCAATGAACCTATTCGCAATAAGTAATTTTCTCCTTCTTTCGTAATAAGGCGAAACTTCTGATCCTTTGAATAACCTTTTTGAATTTCCTCGATATGGATTGCGTTTCGAACAAATGAGATTCTATCATAAAGTTTATCGATTACTTTCATATATATCCTTCCTTACTATTATCTCCAATAAGAGTTAACTCTAGCGTAAAATTGTTTGATTTGAAAGGAAATTCATGAAATAATTACCATTATACTAGATTACTAGAAGGAGAGACTAGAATGATTCCGTTGATATTTTTAAATCCTTTTGATCATTAGACTCTTTCTATTCGTGGCCCTCCTCTCTTATTAGCTAACAGATTTGATTGCTAAAATAGAGAGGAAGAGAAGAATGAATAGATCTTTACTTACTTTATTAATTGGACGGATACTGACCAATTTTGCTGACAGTTTTTATATGATTGCAACCATTTGGTATGTAAAAACGGTCACTCATTCACCATTTCTGATTGGTCTAACGAGTGCCGTTGCGATTTTACCTGTAACCCTTCAATTTTTATATGGACCCCTAATTGATCGGTATTCAAAACGAAAGATTCTTACGATTGCCATGACGGGACAAGCGGTCATTGTGAGTATTATTGCTCTCTTGTATTTTTCAGACCTGCTTTGGTTGCCACTGTTATTTCTGTTAATGTTTTTCGCACTATCGCTGTCTGAATCGACCTATCCAACCGAAAGTGCGCTTATTCAACAAATCACTCCAAGAGAAAAGTTAACCAAAGTTAACAGCATCTTCTCCTTCTCCTATCAAACACTTGATCTTCTTTGCGATGCTATTTCAGGTGTTCTGATTGTTTTTGTTGGATTAGGTGTGATTTACCTGGCAAATAGCTTCATATTATTTGCCATCGCTATCCTGTTTCTGTTGTACTTACAGGAGCCAAAGTCCCCTAAAAAAGCTAGTGAATCTACGGTGGGCTTTTGGCGTCAGTATAAAGAAGATTTTATACAAGGACTTTCCGTCGTGAAAGAACGAAAAAAACTTCTGCAACTCCTATTTGGAATCATTGGTATCAATGTGATGGCGACGATGAGCCTTGCGATGCTACCTGTGATTTCCTCAAGTTCTGCTGAATTTGGTTTCTGGCTTACGTCCATGTCAATTGGGGTGCTAGTTGGGACCGTCCTGTCTAGTAAAGTGGAGAGATTCCCATTAAATCGTGTATTCCCCTTAGCGTCCTTCTTTTCAGGGGCTTTTTGGATTCTTTCGATTGTCAACATAGAGCATCTTATCCTTCGACTGACCTTTTTTGGCTTGGCCTGGGTAGGTGTGGGCGTACTCAGTATATTTGTCCAAACACTTATTCAAGTCAACCTACCTGAAGAACATATTGGAAGTGGCTTTTCCTTTCTGTCCTCGCTTCTTGGGTCACTAAGTCCACTTGGTTATCTTTTGGGTGGTCTACTGGCCGAATGGACTTCTAGTACATTGATTTTATTGCTGGCAGCAATTGGGTATCTTGGGTTTTCGCTTTATTATATACTAAATTCAAAGTTAAATAAGCTTGTTCACCCACTAGGAGTATCTTTTGAAAAAACATAAAAACAGTTCCTTCGCTAACCAAGCGGAGGGATTTTTTTGTGAAGTAAATAGGTATTGGAACATCTTCTGTTATTACGGTCATAGCCAAGAATACCGGCCAAAAATCTTGAATTGATTCGTTTGGGGTTGACATATAAATTGAATTTTTATAAAATTTACTTACCGGTCGGTAAAAAAATAGGAAAGGGACTATCGCATGTCTGATAAATACACTAAAATACTGGATACTGCCTATCGTCTCTTTGCTGAGAACGGCTTTGAAAAAACGAGTATGTCCTTAATTGCCAAGGAAGTAGGCATTACCAAGCCTGCCATTTACTATTACTTTCCTTCTAAAAACGCCTTAATTCACACACTTTTTCAGTACCTCGTGAAACAAATTCATTTTTCCAAGTTTTTTCAACAGGAAGAGTACACGGTCAAAAATTTCAAGGGAAAATTGATTGCAGATGGTCACAAAATGATTGAGCAACAAGCCCAAGATCCGCATTATTCCAACATAATGAGTGAATACCACCTTCTGAGTACAAGAGAAACACAATACGGTGAAGGACTAAAAGAGACATTAGCCGGTTTTCTCAATGGATTTATTTCTCTTCTTGAAGTCGCTGATTCTTATGGATTGCTCATGAGTACTAGCGTTCAAACTAGTGCCCAATTTTTAACTATTATCGTGGATGGATTAGATAAGTATGCTGAGAAAGAATTTCAATTTAATGCAGAGGACATTTGGGAGATGGCCGTTACAAGCATTATTAAGGGGGAGTAACATGAACACAGCAAGTAATAGAATAACTGGATTTGATACCGCTCGTGCTTTAGCTATTTTTGGAATGGTGATTGTAAACTACAAAATTGCCATCAATGCTGTAATTAATGGATCCGATTGGCTTGTCTTTCTTACAAGTTTATTGGAAGGAAGAGCATCTTCGATCTTTGTGATTGTAGCCGGTATCGGGATGTCATTGATGACAAAAAAAGCACGAGTGGAACAAAATCATACTGTAACGAGAGAATTAAGACTATTGATTTGGAAACGTTCCTTGTTTTTATTCGTGCTTGGGTTAAGCTTGTTTCTGCTCGAGTGGGATGCAGATATTCTCCATTATTATGCGTTTTATATGTTTATTGCTTCTTTCTTTATTGTGGCTTCAGATAAACTTCTTTTATTTTCTACCATAGCTATTTTACTTCTATCTCAGGTTTTCTTACTTGTCTTCAATTATCAAACAGGTTGGAATTCCGATTTTACGAGCTATGATACCTTTTGGACGCTAGACGGATTTCTCCGTAATTTACTATTAAATGGCTATCACCCCATTTTCCCGTGGATTTGTTTTTTCCTTTTCGGAATGTGGTTAGGGAGATTTGATTTTAACTCTAAAGTCGTACGAAAAAAGATACTGGTTACTGCTGTAGTGACGGCAGTGATTTTAGAAATTATTTCCTTTGTTTTCATTCAAATTTCCCGTTCAAGCTTAGGACTGGAGATTGCGAGCTATTTATTCGGAACAAAACCGATGCCCCCTAATGTATTCTATATGGTATCAAGTTCTAGCACCGCAGTGATCGTCATCTTGATCTGCATTTATTTCACTGAAAAATTTAAAGACTCCTTTGTCACTTTGTCCTTGATTTACACCGGTCAATTGGCGCTTACTCATTATGTCGGTCACTTTCTGTTTTTAGTTCTATTATTCATGTTTCAATTAGTAACAGATTCTTCACTTTGGTTTGCTGTTCTCTGCTCTTTCGTCTTCTTTTTGTTGGCCATTGCTCTATCTGTGCTTTGGAGGAAGCGCTATAAACGAGGACCTATCGAACTCCTAATGAGGAAAATCAGCGGATAAGAAACGGACCCAACTTCCGTAACCCGTGACAAGCATAAGACCGCGTCGTACAAGAAAAGTTACTTTCAAATAGGTGTAACGAGCAAAAAACCCCCACAATATGTGAGGGTTTTTCTACCATCTATAAGCACCTTCGCAAGTATTAGCCTTTGGTTCATAATAGCAATGTTGTTTATATTGCCCTGTGAATGGTTGATCATACCATGTTGGTGGGCATTCAGCATATGGATTAAAATACCATAGAGCATATTTGGATGGATGATTCCTCCAATAGTCTAAAGTTTGTTTGGCTAATCTTTTTTCCACACTTCTTGCTCTGTTATAAAAAACATTCCCTTTTTGCACTGCTTCAAAAGAATAGTTTCCTCCTTGTACTTGATAGATCACATGCGGTATTGACCTTAACGCTTTAAAATCTCCACAATTAGCTTTTAGTCGATTGACAATTACATTTCCAACCATAAGCATCCCTTGTCGCCCTTCCCCTTCGGCTTCTGCCCTCATCATCCTTGCCATTAATGAAACATCACTGTCAGTATATTTTACTCTTGGCACTATTATCACCTCTACAAGAATTGTATTAATAACAACCTGCAAAAATGTTAATGGATTTAGTAATATTGGTAAAAATCAAAAAAATATATTCAATAAACGTGTCCTTATCTAGAACAAAGAGCCTTTAAAATAATAGGCTGTTTTCGCAAAGTTTGTGGCTTTTCGAATCAGTAGATCATCTATGATATAGGTTTGTTTCGGGCATCATTTCATCTATTTATGAAGGAAATCAACCGTGAAATGGAAAATTTAATCAAAAATATGATGAAATAGCCACAATGTATACGAAAAGAGCCAAATAATAAGAAAACAATGAAAAAGGAATCATTCAGCATTTCCCTATAATATTTGAAACTTTCAGAATTTATTTTCGTATATAGAATACTAGATTGAAGATACTCAATTGGAATAGGGATTAATAGTATTCTAGCAATCTTGACAAAAATCGGATAAATAGGAGCTGTGTCAATGTTCTATGACTGAAATTCATGAAACTGTTGTTCTTATATAGATCAATAATCTTTGGAGCAATATGGTTGTTTGTATTGGTTACTCATCAAAATATTAACGGATTTAAAAAGGCTGTTTTCGCAAAAATTGTGGCTTTTCTAATAAGAATATCCCCTGATTTGTATGCCATTGTGTTTTATTCCTAATGAAAAATTCTCCATTTCTAGATAAAAAGAAAGAAATCAGTCGAAAAACTTTATTGCCTGTTTTTTCTTTATGCCCATAGCACAATGTATAGGCAAAGATCCAAAATTAAAGATGTTTAGGATTGATGGGCAAAAATCTGGTGAAATAATACGATTTCTTTAACGCATTTCGCCGTTCTGGTTAGGAATAATCTTGTTGCAGTGATAAGTTTTGAATAATCCTTATCTACTTTTCTGCCTACTTTTCTAGAAACAGAGAGAGAATCCTTTTTCACTATCTTAAATAAATATACGAAGGAGTGTAAGATGTACAATAAGATTAAGGTTTTCATCCCCATTATACTTTTGTTCCTAACGCTTACAGGCTGCAGAGTTGTTTTTTATGATGAAAGTTTACAATCACAACCCTTGAATTCAAAAAAAAGTGAAGAAGTTACACTTGAAGGAACTGTGTTTATAGAAAGAGCTAGACTTATTATTAGAGGGACAACTAACTTACCAAAGGGAACAATTATCCTTGCTGGTCTTAAAGAATTTTCTAAAAATGCAACAATCACTGATATATTTGAGGGAAACGAGCAGGTATCTGGAGATTTTGTTGAAGAATATAAAGTCGAGGTTGATGATACCGGTCAATTTACGATCGTAATAAATAAGAAACAGGCTACTATGTCTTCTCAGTTAGAAGTTTGGTTTAGACCGAATCTCCAAATAAACACGCTACAAGAAAAATTCGGAAGAACTGGAGAGTTTCTTGCAGAAGTTGAAGGTCTGGAAAATTATGAATTTGAAGGAGAAAGTTTTTCAGGTCTTGTAAAATATGCTCCCATCCTTGATGGTGGCGGAAAGTGGAAATTAGCTCCTTCTCTTACACTTTCAAGACCGATGTGATAACTATATATCCTAAAAGGAGCTTTACCTAATGGCAAATTTATATGGTGCGTTCCCTTTTATAAAATAACTTTTACCGTTTTTTTCCTCTTGCTACTTATACTGGCTGGCTGTCCCTGTGGTTGCATTCCCTAGTAATGTGCTTAAGCTTTCTATTATCTTAGTCTATAATTTTTCTACTTTAATAAACACCTCTTATTCTCTTGAATAAAGTGTAACTATTATTGTCGGTAAATAAAAATACTAATAAATAAGGAATTTAATCCACCACAAAGTGGAAAAAGAAGTTATCAATGAACAAGGGAAAAGGAGGAATAATTTTGAAGCAGTTTTTATGGATCCCTGTTCAGTTTCTACTAACTTGTACAGGACTTTTTTTATTCAGCGCGGCCGGTTCTTTGCTTATGTACGATAATGAGCTTGTTATTCATCTAGCAAAGTACCTACATACCCTAAAGCAAATTTTCCATGATGTTTTACATCCTGGCTCTATTTTTATCAGTATCGAGGAAGGAGAAAAGATATACCCCCTATTTCCAATGTTTTTTAAATTGTTCGGGTACTCCTTCCTTCTCCTGACAGCGGCGTTTATTATAGCGGTGGTCGTTTCAGCAATTACGAGTTATTTGTTCATGTTTCTTCCAAGATGGGCATACCGGATTTGCATGCGTATTCTTGACTTGTTTGACTCCCTTCCAGATGTCATGATCGTTGTACTTTTACAATTATTTATCATTTGGTTTTTCAAAAGAACAGACATTCTTCTCTTCGATATTTATAAACTGGGCGAAGACAAGATTTATGTCTTACCGATCTTTTGCCTGTCTATTTTGCCGATTGTCTTTCTTACAAAACACTTTCTGTTTCAAATACGAGAAGAAAAGGACAGGCCGTATGTGGAGTACTCCTTTTCCAAAGGATTTTCGAAAGCCTATACCCTATGGGTCCATCTATTCCGGAATGTGTGGATTCAATTTTACTACCATATCAAGCCGATTTTCCTATTGATGCTTTCGAATTTGCTGATTATTGAAATCTTGTTCAATATTAATGGGTTTATGGTTGTGATGCTCACCACAGCCACAATTGAACCAAGCGCCTTTTTCATCGGTATGCTCATGGTTTTTGTTCCGTTTTTCATTCTGTTCAACCTTGGGAGGATTTTAATTGCCAAAACAGTAGGAGGGGAGATGGAAATATGAGTGTCTTCAAGTATTTTCGTTTTTGGATACCCGTTCTTATCATTGGGGGTCTGATTGTCGGGAGCTTTTTAGTTCCTATCGTCTATCCTGACTTTGAAGAATCCGAACACCCCTATTTACGAGATTCTGAAACTAGCAAAATCATCGCTAGAGCGCCTTACTCCCCTTCCGAAATGCCTCCAATTGGAAGCGATAAGCTGGGGAGAAGCCAATTTCTTCTCCTGATGGATGGTGCTAAGTATACCTTGCTATCGGCTTTAGCAATTGCCCTTTTCCGAATGATTGGCGGTTTTATTTCCGGTCTCTTCTACGCTTTCATGCCCGGCTGGTTTCGCTCAGGATTCAAAGGACTGTGGGATACCTTTAACTTTATCCCGCTCGCCATCATTGGTTTCATACTCTTATATCCCCTTCAAATACAATTCGAAGATGGTGGTCTTCCATCAATTAAGTTTCTCCTGATTGAAATTGCTGTCATTTCAATCATGGTGATCCCTTCTCTAGGAATGTATGTCGGGCAAGGAATGAATGACTACCTGAAACATGAATTTATTGTGGCATCCCGTCAGATGGGAGCAAGTCGTTTTCACCTGATTCGAAAGCATTTGCTGCCTCACTTTAGCCGCCATTCGGTGGTAATGTTCTCAGAACAGGTGTCACAAACTCTGGTCCTATTAATCCAACTCGGTATTCTCCATATCTGCCTAGGTGGACTGAGAACTGATGTATTTGGGTTCACGGACATTCCTGCCTATTTTTCGGTAACAAACGAATGGGCTGCGACTATCAGTATCAATATCAATCAAGTCTTTATCAGACCCTATCTAGTATTGAGTCCCCTGTTTTTCTTTGCTATAGCAATTTATTGCGTGAATGAAATCAGTTCTGTTCTCCGTATTGTCCTTATCGGGGGAAATCCAGTCGGTATGAAACAGGTAAGCAAGAAAAAGAAACAACTCACAAAAACGGGTGAACTTGAACCCGAAAAAGAGGAATTTACTTTGATCAACAATAAAGCAGACAAAGCATGTTAAAGGTGCATAGATGTTCTATAGTCAAAGCCGTTTTTGGAGCAGGGATTTGACTCCTCTGCTCCTAATACTGGGGTAATCGGGTGCTCGTAAAAATTTATTTCTTACCTTTTAAAAAAGCTGTTGTCGTATAGATTGTAGCTCTATGCACTAGTCTATATTTCGTGGCGAGGAAAGACTATGGGGATCTTTTCGTATCAATTTCATCCCAAAATATGGAAAGGTAGGGGTGTTTCGATACCTCTTTATATGTTTTGAGTAACAAAGTATGCAAATAAAGCCTTTAAAAAAGCACGAGACTTCATCCGAAGTCTCGTGCTTTTTATATTATCCGCGCAATTCAGCCCCAATTTTTTCTTTGACTGCTGCTAGCACTTTGTCGTGTACTTTAACAACTTGCTCATCCGTTAATGTACGCTCTGGATCGAAATATTTTAAGGAGAAAGCAACAGATTTCTTTCCTGCTTCCATATGTTCACCTTCATAAAGATCGAACACAGATACTTCTCTCAATAACTTTCCACCCACTTCTACAATCACTGCTTCAATGTCTCCTGCCAATACCTTCGAATCTACTACAAGGGCAATATCCCGTGTAATAGATGGAAAACGTGGAATGCTGCTGTATTGAAGTGGCTCTGTTTCTTCACCGAAAAGCGTGCTTGCGTTTAATTCAAAGACATAGGTTTCTTTTAGGTCGAGCTCTTTTTGAATCTCTGGATGAACTTGACCAACAAACCCAAGCACTTCTTCGTCTAGAAGGATTTCTGCTGTTCGTCCAGGATGCATATCGTCAAGTTGAGCAGGCTGATACTGAATTTTCCCTAATACACCTAATTTAACAAATAATTCGTCTAAGATACCTTTAGCCACATAAAAATCGACCGATTTCTTTTCTCCTTGCCAAGGATGATTATTCCATAGCCCTGTCATAGCACCTGCAATATGTTCCACCTCATGTGGTAGTTCTTGCCCCTCGTTTTTCAAAAAGACAGACCCAATTTCATAAAAAGCAATCGAATCCATTTGGCGAGCGACATTATAAGAAATGGATTCTAACAGTTGTGGAACAATACTTAGTCGAAGCTTACTGCGTTCTTCACTCATTGGCATTTTCAACGAAACGGGCTCACGTTTTACAAGTGCATATTGCGTTGCCTTCCGCTCATTGGTTAACGAGTACGTAATGGCTTGATAAAGTCCCGCTCCTTCAAGTGTACGTCTAGAAACTCGGCGCTTTAATTGGTAAGGAGATAATCCACCCGGTTGTGATGCACCCGTCGGCAATGTAAGTGGGATGCGGTCATATCCGTATAAACGAGCGACTTCTTCTAATAAATCCTCTTCAATCGATATATCGCCTCGACGGGTTGGAGCTGTAACAATAAAAGTAGTGCCTTCCATTTCTAAACCGAATTGAAGTTTTTCAAAAATTTCTTTCACTTCTTCTGCTGTTATCGCTGTTCCAAGTGAAGAATTAATTTTTTCTAACGTAATCGTTACGGTCGCTGGTTCTATCGATATTTCATCAAAAACAACAGATCCTTCTAGGACTTCTCCACCTGCATATTCAACCAGAAGTTTAGCTGCTCTTTCTGCGGCTGCTTTCACACGATTTGGATCGACTCCTTTTTCAAAGCGAGCGCTTGCCTCGCTTCGTAAACCGTGATCCTTTGACGCTTGACGAACCGCTTGGGGTGCAAAATAGGCGGACTCCAGTAAAACCGTTGTAGTATCGTTTCCTACTTCAGAACTTGCTCCACCCATCACACCTGCTAGAGCTACTGGCATATTTCCATTGGTAATCACAAGGTGAGCATCCGTTAAAGTACGCTTTGCATCGTCCAAGGTCACGATTTCTTCGCCATTCTGTGCTTTTCGAATTAGAATTTCTTTACTGCCAAAATTATCGTAATCAAATGCATGTAATGGCTGACCATATTCAAGTAGCACAAAATTGGTAATATCGACTACATTATTATGTGGACGAATTCCTGCTGCCATTAAGCGAATTTGCAACCAAAGTGGGGATGGTGCGATTTTGACATTCTTAATCACTTTCGCTACATACAATGGGTTATCTTGCGGTGCTTCCACTTTAATCGAAATATAATCTGCTACTTCCTCAGATCCAGAAGGTACTTCTGTACTAGGAAGCTTTACGTCTGTTCCAAGGATGGCTGCAACCTCATAAGCTACGCCAAGCATACTTAAACAATCTGAACGATTAGGTGTTAAGCCTAATTCTAAAATGGCATCGTCTAAATGTAGTGTTTCCAAAGCATCTTTTCCTACCTCTGCATCTTGCGGGAAAACAAATATGCCTTCACTGTATTCTTTCGCAACTAGTTTGCTATCGATGCCAAGCTCTTTTAATGAACAAATCATTCCGTGAGAAGCCTCACCTCGTAGCTTTGCTTTCTTAATTTTGAAGTTGCCTGGTAAGACCGCTCCAACCGTTGCAACTGGAACTTTTTGTCCTTGAGCTACATTGGGCGCACCACAAATAATTTGAACCGGTTCTTCTGCACCTATATCGACTAGACATTTACTTAATTTATCGGCATCTGGATGCTGCTCACGCTCAAGTACATGACCGACAACGACTCCCGTGATACCTTCATTTTTCTTCTCTACGCCTTCTACTTCAATACCGCTCCGGGTGATTTTTTCCGCTAGCTCTTCTGGCGTTACTCCTGATAAATCCACGTACTCTTGTAACCAATTATATGAAACAAACATGTGTATACCCTCCTTTAGTTTTACTCGTGTTCATGAAATTGTGTTAAGAATCGAATATCATTCGCATAAAAATGACGAATATCATCTACGCCATATTTCAGCATCGCAATCCGCTCTGGTCCCATTCCGAATGCAAAACCAGTGTATTTCTTTGAATCGAATCCGGCCATTTCCAATACATTTGGATGTACCATACCGGCACCTAGAATCTCAATCCAGCCTGTTTTCTTACATACTGAACAGCCCTCGCCATCACATATTTTACAAGAAATATCCATTTCCACTGATGGTTCTGTGAACGGGAAAAAGCTTGGACGAAGACGAATTTCGCGCTCTTCACCAAAGAGTTTTTTTGCAAACACTTGAAGTGTCCCTTTTAAATCACTCATAGAGATATTTTCATCAATGACAAGCCCTTCAATTTGCATAAATTGATGAGAATGAGTTGCATCATCCGAATCACGGCGATACACTTTGCCTGGACAAATGATTTTGACAGGTCCTTCCCCTTTATGCATTTCCATCGTTCTTGCTTGAACAGGAGATGTGTGTGTTCGCAACAAAATTTCCTCTGTAATATAGAAAGAATCCTGCATATCTCGAGCTGGATGGCCTTTAGGTAAGTTTAAAGCCTCAAAATTGTAATAATCTTTTTCAACTTCTGGTCCCTCTGCTATTTGATAGCCCATACCGATGAAAAGATCTTCAATTTCTTCAATGATTCTCGTTAAAGGATGGTGATTGCCCGCTTGTACTGGACTTCCTGGAAGTGTTACATCGATGGTTTCAGAGGCTAATTGTTTTTCCACCGCTTCTTTTTCCATATTACTTTGCTTCACTTCAATAGCATCACCGATGACGGCACGTACTTCGTTTGCCAACGCACCCATTTTGGGACGTTCTTCTGCTGATAATTTACCCATCCCTCTTAGTACTTCAGTGATAGGTCCTTTCTTCCCCAGATACGCAACCCGCACATCATTTAATTGCTTTAAATCTGTTGCTTGCTCTATTTGTGTAAGAGCTTCTTCTTGAAGTTCCTTTAATCTTGACTCCATTTTAATTCCTCCTTTTTTTCGAAACGCGCTCGCTTTTGAACCTCTGTGGTCTTTAAAGACAAATAAAAAACCCCATCCCTGAAGAAGGGACGAGGTTACATTCGCGGTACCACCCTACTGAGCACAAAAAACATGCTAGCTTCATTGAAATAACGGATATTTATCCGGATCGTCTTTACATTCAAAGGAATGGTCCTGACGTCAACTCCAGAGGTGAACTTCACTTGTTCTTTCATAAAATGCTTTCAGTCAAGGCATTTTTCCCTAGTAAAAAAGGTGACAAGCTACTTTTCTCTATCATGGTTTTTGTGATATGTAATTTATCATATGGTGTCTATTATAGTATAGTTCTCGAATAGATTTCAAGTTTCTAACTATTTTTCCCCTGACTTATTATCAGCAAAGTGTGCTCACTGTCGAGCTTTTCCGCTGTACATCAATATCCCTGCGGCTACGGCAACATTTAAAGATTCACTTTTTCCGTAAATTGGGATATACAGATTTTCGTCTGTTTTTGCTAACAACTCTCTAGAAACACCACTTCCTTCGTTCCCCATTAGTATAGCAAAAGAACTATTCATTTCTACAGTTGAAAAATTAACGCCATTTTCAAGTGCTGTCCCATAGATTGAGACTTCTTTTTCTTTTAACACGTCGATGGTACGGCCTAAATCTTGTCGATAAATCGGAATATGAAAATGACTACCCTGTGCAGAACGAAGGACCTTTGGATTATACGCATCAACGGTTCCAGTTCCTAAAATTACAGCGTCCATTCCAGCTGCATCCGCTGTTCGTATCATCGTACCTAAATTGCCTGGGTCTTGTACAGAATCAATTAATAAAAATGAGGTTCCGCGAAGATGTTCACCCGAATTTGTTTGGTAGCATATCGCAAAAACTCCTTGAGGACTTTCGGTATCAGAAAGAGCTTTTGTTACCTCATGAGTCAACCTAGTCATCTGCTTATTATTTATATTCCAGGAGGTTGGTATTTCAACTTCCTCACTAATCATGACTTCCATAACCGTATCTCGTTCTTTTAAAGCCTCTTCCACTAAATGAAAACCTTCAACAATAAACATGCCTGTTTTGTCACGTTCTTTTCTTGTTAATAGTTTTCTCCATTGTTTCACTTTTGGATTTTTGATTGATTCCACAACGTTCAAACCGATCGCTCCCTAGAAATTCTTCGATTTTTATATTATACATGAACTTTCATACATAATAAATGAACAGAAACAAATGCTAGTATTGATTACAATTAAAGGAGAGACATTCAATGGGTCTAAATCTTCGAAATGCCATTATTCACAATGTGTCGGGAAATTCCCAAGATGAGTTTAAAGATACGATCGTGGACGCCATTCAAAGCGGAGAAGAAAAAATGTTGCCTGGTTTAGGTGTTCTATTTGAAGTGTATTGGCAAAATGCCTCGCCTCAAGAACAGACCGTCATTTTAGAAAAACTTGAAGACAGCTTGAAATAATGAAAAACGCTTAGGCATAATTATTAGCCTAAGCGCTTTTTCTTTCAATCAAACGTTATCTTCGCCACAGTATCTTTATCTAGACGCTTAATGATCTCGGTAATAAGCTTCACCGTATTCTCGTAATCATCTCTGTGTAGCATTGCCGCATGCGAATGAATATACCTTGTGGCAATGGTAATGGTTAATGCTGGTACTCCATTTGCGGTCAAATGAATCGCTCCTGAATCTGTTCCACCACCAGGAATCGAATCAAATTGATACGGAATTTCCATATCGTCTGCCGTATTTGTCACAAAGTCACGTAGCCCTTTGTGAGAAATCATTGATGCATCATAGAGAATGATTTGCGGACCTTCGCCCATTTTACAAGGAGCATCCTTCGCTGAAATACCTGGTGTATCTCCTGCGATACCTACATCTACAGCAAATCCGATATCTGGTTTAATGACAGACGCAGAGGTTCGAGCCCCTCGAAGAGCAACCTCTTCTTGTACTGTTCCAACACCATAGACAATATTCGGATGATCAGTTCCTTGTAAATTCTTTAATACATCTATCGCAATGGCACAGCCTATTCGGTTATCCCATGCTTTGGCAAGCAACATTTTTTCATTGTTCATTACGGTGAATTCAAAATATGGAACGACCATATCTCCTGGACGAATGCCCCATTCTGTGGCTTCCTCCTTGCTTGAGGCACCAATATCAATAAACATATCTTTAATATCCACGGCTTTTTTGCGTGCTTCAAGCGGAAGAATATGCGGCGGTTTTGAGCCAATCACACCTGTAACGTCTCCTTTGCTTGTTACGATCGTTACACGTTGAGCAAGCATGACTTGAGACCACCAACCGCCTAGTGTTTGAAAGCGCAAAAATCCTTTGTCATCGACGCGAGTGACCATAAAGCCCACTTCATCCAAGTGGCCAGCAATCATGATTTTTGGACCGTTTTCATCACCAATCTTTTTCGCTATTAAGCTCCCCAACCCATCGGTCATCATTTCATCTGCAAATGGTTCGATGTATTTTCTCATCACCTGTCGTACTTCTCTTTCGTTTCCAGGAACCCCTTTTGCATCGGTTAATTCTTTTAGCATTGATAATGTTTCGTCTAGTTTTTTCGTCAAGATAAGACCCCTTTCAAAATATATTCTTGCTTCTCTATATGTATCAGTTCATTTCGAGCCATTACATTTTATTATACTCGAACTATTTCAATCAATCAAAAAGGACTTTTTCTAAGCTTTGTTTCTATTTAATCTAACTATTGATGGATTCCTTCATTTTGCAGGTGATTCACATCAAAAACAATCCAAAAGACGTACATATCCGCCGAATACTTTTCGATTTAATACAACGGCAATAATGTGATCAAAATCCTAACCAATAGAACTAGTACCCCTCTTGTTGTCTTCGATAATTTACTTCATTCTTTTGGTAATAGGCTTGAACGATTTCCTCTTCTGAGAAGCCTATTAATCGACCAAGATAAAAATACTGATCGATAAAGTCTTGAAAATCTTTTTTCGATCGTGAGTGACCAAATTTATGCGCTATCTCCATGACGACTAAAAACTGACGAGTGAGGTCCCTTTCCTTTCCATGTGCTTGAATTGAAGAGTTCTCAACCCCAACTTCAAGACCAAGAGACAGAATAAAATGTACCCCATCGACAAATTCTTCTAAGATCATAGATTTAGCAGATGGCGATTTATTACTCCAAAATTTAAAGCATCTCGTTTCATTTGCCAATTCTCCTATTTCAACGAGCAGCGCTAATAGTTTCCGTGAAAACAAATCCTCATCCGCCACCCCTTTATTTTCTTCTATGTATGAATCCAACTCCTTCTGCATATTAAACAACGTCTGAATATTCATTTGTAGCTCCCTTCCTTTTTACATCTGTCTTTTGAAATTATAACAGAAAGTGCATTTCAACCGAAAATAAGCCACTCTCTTTTTGAGAATGACTTTTACGGAATTAGGATGATTTAACAGGGAAAAATTCCTTCCACTTCATCACCGTGACCTTTTCTCTCAAAACATAAAATAATACACTAATCCCCAGCAGGATTAAGATGACCATGCCTGGTGTAAATTCTGCAATAAACTGACCAAAGACGGTATAAAAAAAGGCCAAAGGGAGGTTAGTTAAAAACGAGCTTTTAATAAATTTTTTAAAGGTTTTTTTTCGTTCCAATAAACAAAGATTGAGTAGTTGAAAATGTACGAATGGAATTAAGCGAAGTACTGTAATTTGCCCGATTGTTAAACGAGCATGGGGACCGAACCATTTATTTTTCATATTTAATAACTTTTCATAAAACCTTGGAAATTTATGAATCCCGATAAAGAATAGACTAGATAAAAGGGTTAATCCCACTAGAGAATAAATCGTACCCAATAAACTTCCAAACAAAACCCCTCCCGCCATACAGACAAGAATTACGGGTAAAAATAAGAACTGCCGTAGAACGTGAAAGAGAATAAAGGCTAACGGAGCGAGAACGCCCCAATTTTCTACAAAGGAAAATAGCAGCAACATCTCGCTATTCATCCAGCTCACCTTCTTCCTGTGCTCTTTTCTTATGGCTGTTTACATATTCATTGTTGCTATTTTACCTAATTTAAGATGGAATCATCAAAATAGACGAAAAGCAACATACTATGAGATAACAGCCTTTCTAATTCACCATTCAAATAGATATCTTAAACATTGCTTTTATTCATTAGGGAGGACAATTGTGCGTTGAAATAGACATGACGATCTCACACCAATTCTGCAAAGCTGATCAAACAGGCTTTTGACGCTTTACTCAATTTTTTCAGCTTATTACATCTTATACAACTATGCTCGCTCTTATGACAGGGCGATGATCATCCAGCTAATCAGAATCACTTGTATGATAGCCAAAATCGGTAAGCCCCAAGCAAAAACGCGGTGCTTTGTTTTATGCCTAAAGGTTTTCATCCCCAAAAAAGAACCGATCGCTCCCCCAATCCAACTTAGCTTCCAAAGTGTTTTTTCGCTGATCCGATAGGTATTCTTCTTTGCTTTCTGTTTGTCCATTCTCATGACGAAAAATGAAACAAGGTTTACCATCAATAGGTAACCTAGCAAGAGTTGAACCATACTATCACTCCTCCTTTTTACAGTGTGAATGAAGACTGTTTTCGTAACAGTTAATATGTCCTATAAAGACTTTTCACGTTTGGATTACATTTCTTATATATTGACTTACTTCATCAATCTTCCTATTACTAGACTCTTTTCGTGAACTTTATGACACCTTGTACAAAGAGTAACCAATCCAAAAAAAAACTTTAAAAAAGCCATTCTCCTAATAGAGAACGGCTTGATTATTTTTACTTGTTGATTTGAGCTTTCGCAGCGTCTGCTAATTGAGCAAATGCTTTTTCATCAGAAATAGCAAGCTCAGAAAGCATTTTGCGGTTTACTTCGATACCAGCAAGCTTTAATCCGTGCATTAAACGGCTATAAGAAAGACCATTCATACGAGCAGCTGCATTGATACGAGTAATCCAAAGCTTACGGAAGTCGCGTTTTTTCTGACGACGATCACGATAAGCGTACATGTAAGATTTCATTACTTGTTGATTTGCTACTTTATATAAAGTATGTTTAGAACCATAATAACCTTTAGCTAATTTAATAACTTTTTTACGACGTCTGCGTGTTACTGTTCCGCCTTTTACGCGTGGCATATTATTTCCCTCCTAGTTTTCCTACAATATCTGTTTTTTACAAGTTGTCTAGCATGTGACGAATGCGTTTGAAATCACCTTTAGAAACGACTGCGCCTTTACGAAGCTTACGTTTTTGTTTGGTAGATTTATTCGCGAATAAGTGGCTTGTATAAGCTTTAGAACGTTTTAGTTTACCAGAACCTGTCTTTTTGAAACGCTTTGCAGAGCCGCGGTGAGTTTTCATTTTTGGCATTGGGTATTCCTCCTCGGTTACGTTACTTTTCGTTAATAGGGGCTAAGACTAAGAACATGCTACGTCCATCCATTTTTGGTTTGGACTCAATTGTTGCAACATCCTTACATGCCTCAGCAAAACGGTCAAGTACTCTTTGACCAATTTCTTTATGAGTGATCGCACGACCTTTAAATCGAATCGATGCTTTAACTTTGTCCCCATTTTCAAGGAACTTACGTCCATTACGTAATTTTGTGTTAAAATCATGTTCTTCAATTGTTGGGCTTAGACGCACTTCTTTAAGATTAATGACCTTTTGATTCTTACGCGCTTCTTTGTCCTTCTTTTGTTGTTCAAACTTGAATTTTCCATAGTCCATGATACGGCCTACAGGTGGCTTCGCGTTTGGAGCAACTAATACTAGGTCCAAATTGGCACGTTCAGCAATTTCAAGAGCATCACGCTTAGATTTAATTCCAAGCTGCTCGCCATTTTGATCAATAAGACGAACTTCACGGGCACGAATGCCATCGTTTACGAACATATCTTTGCTAATATGAGACACCTCCAAGGTATTTTCCTGAATACGTTTTTTTGTGTTGAAGTAGTTTTTAGTCCCGACTGCAGATTTTAGACAATAAAAAATACGCGTGAGAACCTCACCCGCATTAGAAAAGCGCATCATACGCTATCGTTTCATTTCACTAAACCTGCTAACTGCATACTGCGTCATTCAGGTGAGAAGCGGGTAGCTTCTTCTTCTCCACAAAGATGTATTCAATTTACCTTGATTACTATATCATAAGCATTAATAGCCTGTCAATTAATCGTTTATTAAAATCACAACGTCTTTTATATTATCAGATGTTTTCTTCAAATGCAACTTTTTTTCATATTGGCATTATTTTCTTGACGAATTTGACTCTTCCTATGTTTATCTACTCGAATTTGTGGTATTAGAAGACATGAGAAGACTCAAACAAAACAATTCATGTCTTGACGAGATATTCATTCTTATCCTTTATGCCCCCTTTTTCTTTCATCTACAGTTCAAACACCCTCCTCCAATCAGTGGTCACTATAAAAGAAACGAACTCTCAATCCTACAAAATTAAAAGACCTTCTCTCAAAAGGAAAGCGCTGAGAACCAATTTACAGTCCCAACGCTGACAATGCGTAATTATTTTACTACTTCTGCTGAAATCATTTGTTTAAAGTCTTCAAATAAAACAGTCTCTGATTTTTGCTCGCCATATTTACGGACATTTACCGCTTTGTCGTTAATTTCATTGTCTCCTACAACTAACATGTAAGGAACCTTTTGAACTTGTGCCTCCCGAATTTTATAACCAATTTTTTCATCGCGGCTATCAAGTTCTGCCCGAATCCCTTGAGCCCTAAGCTGCTCTTGAACTTCTTTCGCGTAATCAAAATGAACTTCTGGAGAGACAGGGATAACTTGAACTTGAACGGGTGCTAACCATGTAGGGAAAGCTCCTTTGTATTCTTCAATTAAGAATGCCACAAAGCGTTCCATTGTAGAAACAACACCACGATGAATGACGACTGGACGATGTTGCTTTCCATCTTCTCCAACATATGTTAAGTCAAAGCGCTCTGGTAATAGGAAGTCCAATTGAACAGTAGACAATGTTTCTTCTTTCCCCAGCGCTGTTTTCACTTGAACATCTAGCTTCGGACCGTAAAAGGCTGCTTCTCCTTCCGCTTCAATATATTGAAGATCTAACTCGTCCATCGCTTCTTTGATCATAATTTGGGCTTTGTTCCACATATCATCATCATCAAAATATTTTTCAGTATCTGCCGGATCTCGGTAGGAGAGACGGAATGAATAGTCTTTTAAATCAAAGTCTTTATACACTTCCATCACTAACAAAACAACACGTTTAAACTCTTCCTTGATTTGATCAGGACGAACGAAAATATGTGCATCATTTAATGTCATCCCGCGAACGCGTTGCAAACCAGATAATGCTCCCGACATTTCATAACGGTGCATTGTGCCAAGCTCGGCGATTCGGATAGGCAACTCACGATAGCTATGAATGCCATTTTTATAAATCATCATATGATGTGGACAATTCATCGGACGAAGAACTAATTGTTCATTATCCATATCCATCACCGGAAACATATTTTCTTGATAATGATCCCAATGTCCACTTGTTTTATAAAGATCCACACTTCCAAGGACCGGAGTATAGACATGATCATAGCCTAGACGCTCTTCTTTATCGACAATGTAACGCTCAATCATGCGACGAACTGTTGCACCTTTAGGTAACCAAAGCGGCAAACCTTGACCTACTTTTTGCGAATTTGTGAAAAGATTCAATTCTTTCCCAATTTTACGATGGTCGCGCTCCTTCGCCTCATCTAAGAGTCGAAGATGTTCAGCTAAGTCCTCTTTTTTGAAGAAAGCTGTTCCGTAAATACGTTGCAGCATTTTATTGTCACTATTCCCGCGCCAATAAGCACCTGCTAGACTCAATAATTTATATTCTTTAATTTTTCCAGTTGATGGTACATGTACTCCACGACATAAATCAAAAAACTCACCTTGGGAATAAATAGAGACAGCTTCATTTGCAGGAATTGCTTCTAACAGTTCTAATTTGTATTCATCATCAATTTTTTCGAACATTGCCTTTGCTTCATCACGAGAGACTTCTTTTCGTTCAATCAGTACATTTTCATTGACAATTTTCTTCATTTCTTTTTCAATGCTCTCTAGATCCTCAGATGTTAATGTTTCTTCAGCATCAATATCATAATAGAATCCTCCTTCAATAACAGGACCGACTCCCAATTTCACGTTTTTATATAAACGTTTGATTGCTTGAGCCATTAAATGAGCTGTACTATGGCGAAGAATTTCTAATGAATCGTCTGATCCAACTGTTACAATTTCGACTTTTCCATCTTCTAAAATGGGCCTACGCAAGTCAATCAATTCACCATTTAATTTTCCTGCAATCGACTTTTTCTTTAATCCTGGGCTGATAGAAGCGGCAATGTCTTCAGTTGTTGTTCCTTTTGAAAACTCCTTCACCGCACCGTCAGGAAAAGTTATCTTTACTACTTCTGACATGTTCTTCACTCCTTATAAAAATAAAATAAAAAAAGCCTCATCCCTTCATTTGCATGAAGGGACGAAGCTTATCTTTTAGAATAAGTAATCGTGGTTCCACCCTACTTTACGTTTTTGTTGAAAAAACAAACAAAATAACGTCTCCAGATCAGATAACGGCTGCGGCCGTCAACCATTAGTGGAAGAAAAAGTGCATGGTGTCTTCTCCAAAACAGTTCTTCGTTCACGGTTGAAGTTTAGAGGTGGTAAACGCTTAAGTCGTATTAGGAAGTTTTCAGCCTAGTCTTCCCTCTCTAAAAATCGTACCCAGTCGTCCATATCCTCATCATAACCTCTAGTTTATAATATGTAGGTTATTATATTAGGTTACGATGAAGAAATCAAGAAAAAATAAATAATTTTCATACTCCTCATTTTCATACGGGGGTAAAAGGTAAATAATTATTGCGATTTACTCATTCACAACGCCTTTTCCGTTCCCCTCAAAATTCGAAAGCAACTCAGAAGAGGGAAGAATAACAACCCTTTCCTCAAAAATTTTTTGGATGGTACGCACAAGTCCATTCTCTTCTTGATTAAAATAGAGATAAATTTTTTTCGGAGCCAATGATAAAAGAGGAGCAATGGTCACGGAATCAATATAAAGAGGATGGTTGACCAAGAGCCTTTTATC
Organism: Bacillus sp. 2205SS5-2; assembly: GCF_037024155.1. Classification (NCBI taxonomy): domain Bacteria; kingdom Bacillati; phylum Bacillota; class Bacilli; order Caryophanales; family Bacillaceae; genus Bacillus; species Bacillus spongicola. The sequence goes on along the minus strand of NZ_JAYKTS010000040.1, from coordinate 5,754 downwards.
CATCTTAGAAAGAAGTTCTTCTCTTTTCATTTCCCTAAAAGCCTCATTATAGAAAAATGATTCGTGGTTATATAGATATAAATGAATATGATGAAGCTCTTCTTTTTTCGTTGAAATGTAGTCTCGAAGTGTATGAATGAACATTTGATAATCCTGCTCCATTTTGTATTCATCTATCGCAAGTTCAATATATTGAAGCAGACGATTTTGATAGCGCTTAAGTCGAAATTTTACAAAAGTATCAAATGATACCGGTTCTCTCCCTGTTAAGAGCAGGTCTATCGCTTGATAAATAAAGGTGTCCTCATCCCATTCGTTTAAAAGTGATACAAGTTCTACTCTTTCTCCGCTAAACATTTCTAAAACAATTTGAAGAATTTGTTCATGCTCATTTTCATCATGAAAATAAAAAGAATCGGTCAAAAAGAAAGAAGACCAATCTTTTCGTTTTACATCTAGTATAAATGTTTTCAACGCTTCTTTTGCCCTTTCCTCCAATTGAAAAGTCACTAAAAAATGTGTTTGATTTTGAAAGAGTGTTGTATGTATCTCAGAAGATATACCTTGGCCTTGTAAGCATTTCTGAAGCGCTTTTCCATCGCTTTCTAGTTTGAAGAGAATTTCTAACATTTTCTTCCCTCCTTTTCCCAGTCTAAAGGTATGCTAAGAGTTCCTTCATATTCTGTGAAGCAGCACAATGCACTGAAGGCTACGAATCTTAAGAACTAGGTTGATACAACTAACCTAATTCCTTGCTATCAATATATGGAGAGCTTGACTTTTTTAGAAGTGGATTTAAAGATTGCAAAAAAAAAAGCTATCTTTATATGATAGCCTATAACTCACGACGATTTGGTCCATCTAAATTAACTGGTGTCGCCAAATATTTAATTCGTTCCATAATTCGAGCGGCTTTCATTTTTTCTTCTTCTCCTCTTTGAGAATATGTTAAGTGATGTTTAAGACCCTCAAAATCGAAATTTGATGAAAAGAATGTTGGTAAATTTTCAAGCATCCGGTATTGAAGAATCGTTCCTAATATATCGTCACGAGCCCAACTAGACATCGATTCTGCCCCGATGTCATCGAGCATCAGTATTGGAGCTGACTTAATCTTCTTTAGCTTTTCATTTACGCTTTGATCTTGTAACGACTGTTTCATTTCACGAAAGAACTCAGGTATGTAGACAATTAACGAAGATATTTGCTTTTCTGCAAGCTCATTAGCAATAGCTCCAAGTAAATACGATTTCCCTACTCCGAATTTTCCGTAAAAATATAGACCCTTGCCATTCTTTTGAGAAGAATAGGATTCGACAAAATCCTTAGCTGCTTTTGCCGCTCTTAACCGAGTAGGAGTATCCAAATCAATACTTGAAAAAGTGGCATGTAATATATCTTTAGGAACATAAATGCTTTGTATAAGCTTTTCCATCTTACTTCGCTCATCATGCACTATTTTCCTTGGGCATGCTCGGTAATTTATGTCGATAACTTCTCCTCGCATAAATAGCTCTGGTTCGAATCCTGGCATCATATTTTCACAGTCCTCTAAGCTCGGACATCCTTGACATTGTTTTTCTTGAGAGGTGTACTCATAAAGTTTCATTAACCCCTTCTCAACTGTTGGGGGTGAAATTCTTGCTGAGTGCTCTTTCAGAAAACGTTGAACATCGTCATCTGCCAAAATTTCATCTTTCATCTGATTGTATGTTTGTTGAAATTTGGGAGAAGAAGCTAATTTTTTTAAAGTCTTATTAATCGGTTCCATAGCAACCTCCTACTTTTTATACTTTTTAAGCTCTTCCTCAAGCTTTTTCTTTTCGGTTTCAAAATCAAACGATGCTTCCTTCTCTTTTGGTTCATTTTCTGCAGCAGAATTATTTTCCTCAAACCAATCAGGCAACTTTTCCGTACGAACTGGTTTTTTCCTCGAAGTTGCATTGCCCTTTTTCCCTTGAGCCCATTCCAAATATTGACGATGTTCTTTTTTAGCTAAATCCATCGCTTCTTTCACTGTCGAAATGTTTTTTCTCGACCAATGGGAAGCAATTTTCTCAACATACCCTTTAGACAACTTCATATCTGTTCTGAGCATCACATAGTGAATCAGTACATTCACCACTCCAACTGGAAGCTTTTGATTCATGATGACGCCTTCTACAATTTGAAGATCACTTGTCGTCGCTTCTGCTCCATTTGAAAGATCGATAAGTAGTTCACGAGGAGAGGTGATTTCTAAATAGTGAATCAGTTTCTCTTCTTGTGTTTTCGGTTCATTTATCGATTGAGTTTGAGCCTTTTGTGACACTTTGAGACTGAGTTTCGGCAAAACCTCCCCAAATTGAAGTTGGAACCAATCTCGAGCAGCTTTTCTTAAAGATTCAATATCAATTTCATCCTCGACCAACATCGATTGAAGAACAATCCCCTTCATTTGGACAGCATCGACCCCATACAAATAGGATAGTTTCGTGATAGCTTCTTTCACATTCGGGGTAAATGCACGCCTTGGAACCATTGATTCTGATAAACCCGCAAGTAATAAGTCCATATCAAAATGAAGTGAATCTAGTTGAAGGCCCCCATTATCTCGCTCTTCAAGTAACTCTTTTTCTTGACTCACTTTGCTCAATTGTTCCGCTTCGGAGTCAGGCAATTGCAATGTATGAGACGATAAATAGATATCCTGAAACGAACGGGTCACCTCTTGAAATTCATTGTTATCAACCGTTGGGACAGAAAAAAATTCTTTCAGCTTTAAAAAATGAGCCTTTCCAATTTTACGATAAAGATAAACATTTAGAATTCCATCTGTAAAAAACTGTTGCGGAGAAAGAGGCGGTTGAATTTCATAAATAAATTTCCGTTCATCCTCTGAGCGTTTTACAAAGGTTTTCACTAAACCAATACCTTCAAGCTTGACACGAGCTTCGTATATGTTCTGTATATTAAAGGATAAAAAATCCATTAGATGATAATGTGAATATGATTCTGACCAGTGAGATTGTCTTTCAACTTCAGCCCATAATGTCATATAGAGGCTATAGCATTCCGTTCCAATCAGTGGCTGATACAAAAAGGTGAGCACTTGACGGTGATGGTCGTGCAAAAGACCGTTCACCTTCACTAGGTATGTGTCCACTGGTTGTAGTTCTTTCCAGTGTGTTTTCATAATTCTTCAACCTTTCCTGGCCTGATTACCTGTTAAAATAGAGAAAAGAGCTAAACTGAGATTATTTAGCTCAAGAATGTTCATTTTTTGATTAATTCCTTCAATTCATCTAGAAAGACATTAATATCTTTAAACTGACGATAGACAGATGCAAATCTCACGTAGGCAACTTCATCCACGATGGCTAATCGGTCCATAATCATTTCTCCAATGATATCCGATTTCACTTCTGAACTACCTTCTCTACGAAGTTCTTTCTCAATCTCTGTCGAGAGTTTATCTAATTCTTCTAGAGCGACAGGACGTTTTTCACAAGCTTTAATTAAGCCTCTTAGCATTTTCTCGCGGCTGAACTCTTCACGTGTTCCTTCTTTTTTTACGACAATCAATGGGAGCTCTTCAATTTTTTCAAAGGTCGTAAACCTGTGAGCACATTCTTCACATTCCCTCCTGCGTCGAATGGAGCGGCCCTCATCGACCGGTCGAGAATCCACAACCCTAGTTGCATTTGACTGACAAGATGGACACTTCATTTCATCAACTCCGCCTCAAAAAATCTATTACTTTCATCTTATAGAAAAGAGGACTAATACACAAGTGGTGGCCATAGTGAATCTAGTTTATCGGACACACTAACTTTCAAAAAGGCTGTTTTGGAAAAGTTTGCTACTTTTCGAACCAGTCTATAAACGGTGATATAGCTTTGTTTCGGGCATCATTTACGAAAAGCGAAAGTGGCTGCCCTGCGGCGTCAGGCAAAGTATACGAAAAGAGCCTTCAAAAAAAACAACAAGTCCGAATCGACTTATTGTTGAAAGGGTTTTAACTTTTGATTTAGTCCATTGTACAAAGCTAATACTTCGCTCTTTAGTTTTGGATATGCACCCGTTAGAATCATCTTTTCTGACGTGACCTTAAAATCGACCGCTGTTTCGAAAGGACGTACAGTCAATACAGTTGCCACAATAAATAATTTACCCTTTTTTCCAACCAATATCTCACCATGATCTTTTGATATTGACTGAATCGTATACTCTTTTGCTGCAAACAACTCTTCAACGGCTGCAAAAGCCTTGTCAAATGAAGATTTATAATATTTCGTCCTTAACTCTTTATCTAAATTTGAATCCGACGTTTCACACTCTTGGCTAAACCGAATAAATGCTCTTTTAAAACTTCCCATTATTGAATTCTCCCCAATCCTATGTAAATATTATAAAGTTGCTTTCCCAAAGTTTGTTGCATTTCGTATCAGTTAATTATTTATGTTATAGCTTTGATTCGGGCATCATTTCGCCTGTTTTTGATGGAAATCAACAGTGAATTGAAGGATTTAGTTAAACATCAGATGAAATAGCCACAATGCATACGAAAAGAGCCTATTATAAACTTATTCGTCCATTTATGAATTAGGCTCTATTCGCATCCTTTGTTGCATAGAGCATATAAAAACGATTTGAGCACTCTTTTCTTTCCTCGCTTCGAGTGAAAAAGAATGCGAAAAGATGCCCGAAACCATTCTTCATCACGAAATAAGGAGTAATACGAAAAGTCACAATCTTTGTGAAAACAGCCATGAATTAAACTTATATTGCACCATACGAAAAGAGGTGTATGAATCATACACCTCCTCTGCATCTATTTGAATTAAAGTATTTTAGCTTCTGGTTGTTTTGTTTGAACTGGTCCCATTCCTCGTGGAAGTTCAATATTTTCACGTGTTTGAGCGTTTAATGCTTCTGCTATGTAGTTAGCCGCAATATTTGGATCCATTTCTCCACATGTGTAAACATCAATACTAGCATACCCGTGTTCAGGGAAGCTATGAATGGTTAAATGTGATTCAGAAATGATTACAACACCACTTACTCCTTGTGGCGCAAATTTATGAAAGGCTACTTCTCTCACTTCAGCACCTGATTTTAGTGCAGCATCAACAAAAATTTGCTCAATTAACTCCATACTGTTAAGTTTTTCAAAATCACAGCCCCATAATTCTGAAATAACATGACGACCCATTGTTTCCATTAGTCGTTTCCCCCTTTGACTTCGATTTTTTTTCGTCAAAATGAACTTTTATCTTATGCAGTTATACAACGGCCACGGGGGAAAGTTAGTCCGAAGAGGTCCTAACCCTTTAAGCAGCTATACAGTACCCTTATGCGTTCAAGAAGTTCACGAAAAATAGTATACTTCGTTTATTTTCATTTTGCAATATTCTTTTAAAATATTTTTTCGCAAGTAAATGGAAAAACGAAAATAACTTACCTACAGGTCACATTAGAAGGACAGAACTTCAAGTGAATCTCCATTCAAGAAAAAGGTCCATACTTTAGAATTGGTACGAAATTGTCCATACTCGCTATCCATTTCATAAAAAAATAATGACCTTGGTTTTGCCCATCAGCTCAATCTTGTCGAAGTAGATGTTTGTACTTTTTTATAGGCTCTTTTATACGAAAATGGGTTTTGATGCTGATTTTGACACAAAAAAGCACCCTCCCTAAAATGGAATGACCATTTTTAAAGATTGGCTATGGCACCATTACTTGATTTAAGCTGGTTTTGATTTTTGGATA